>JBDTEB010000362.1:0-4607 GCA_039922795.1 Chitinophagaceae bacterium | reverse complement strand
GGTTTGCCCCATTTCGCAGGAAAGGCGGACGCAAGGCCCGCCCCTACAAAAAGGGCGCACGCAAAACCCGCCCATCGAAAAAAATAAATTATTATCATGAAATATCTACTCTCGTCTCTCGCGTTCTCCGCATTATTAATGCTCGCTTCCTGCTCGTCAGCGCAAAAAACCGGCGCTAAAGAGAAAGGCTTCGTGCAAATATTCGATGGCAAATCCTTAAAAGGGTGGGAGGGTGACCTTACCTACTGGCGGGTAGAAAATGGCCATCTTGTGGGTGAGATAACCCCTGCCACACTCCTTAAACGCAACCAGTTTATTATTTGGAAAGGAGGTGTTACCACAGATTTTGAATTGACCCTGGATTGTAAAATCACTTCAGGGGGTAATTCCGGCGTTAATTACAGAAGCGAAGAGCTAAAAGATCTGCAATATGCCATGAAGGGCTACCAGGCCGATATCGACGGAGCAAATCATTACACGGGACAGAACTACGAAGAAAGAGGCAGAACCACCCTAGCTTACCGAGGACAGAAAACAATCATCAAACCGCTCGCCGGCAACGCTCCTCTCTCTGCTCACATAAAAAACAATGCGTGGACAGAACTAACGGTAACCGGTTCTCTGGGAAGTTCCGACTCATTAAAAAATCTCATCAAATCAGAAGACTGGAACAAGGTGCGCATCATTGCCAGGGGCAACCGACTTCAGCACTTCATCAACGGGGTATTAATGAGCGAAGTGATAGATGAAGATACTGTTAATGGAAAATCTACCGGTCAGCTTGGTGTGCAGGTGCATGTAGGTCCGCCAATGAAAGTGGAGTTCAGAAATATTATGTTCAAGAAATTATAAACACTTTCACCGCGAGCCCATAAGATTTGGCGATAACTTTAAAAGCACGCATCCCGGATCAGGATGGTCGAAAAGAGTAAAGCGCTTTTTTATTGGTGCACAATCCACCCATTGCAAATACTTGTGTCGAAAAGCAATAAAAATACGAGATTGGGAGATCTGAATCCGCTGGCAAAAGATGCAAACACATAAGCGAAAAATATTTCTACTGACCATTTTTACGCTGATTATTCTAGTTTTCAATCAATGCCTCGATGAACAAAAAGTAGGGCCCGACCCACGTGGACCCGGGTATGCCGATGCCGGAAAATGTATGAATTGTCACAGGGAAATATATACGTCCTATCTACATACTTCGCACGCTTCAACCAGCAGTGCTGCTTCAAAGAGTTCCATCTTGGGAAGCTTTGCACACGACTCCAACAGTTTCTCTTATCGGGCCGATCTGAAAATTATTATGGAACAAAACGACAGCGGCTTCTATCAGGTTTCCTACCTCAATCACGTAAAACAAAAAGTCAGGCGATTTGATATTGTAACGGGATCCGGACGCAAGGGACAATCTTATCTGTACTGGCAAAAGGATAATATTTTCCAGCTTCCGGTTTCCTATGATGTGGCCGGGAAGAATTGGGTAAACAGTCCTGGTTTTCCGTCTGATAATGTACAGTTTACCCGTGGTATTTCAATCGGTTGCTTTGAATGCCATAGTTCATACATCAAAAAGACGGCATCGGAAGCAACTGGCAGATTTGAGCGGGATCATTTTAAAAGAGGAAGCATCATCTATGGAATTGATTGCCAAAGATGTCATGGGGCTGCGCAAGCACATGTCAATTTTCACGAAGACCATCCATTGGAAAAGGAGGCCAGGTATATAGTGGCCGTGAAAAGCCTTGGGCGCCAGGCCCAACTGGATATGTGTGCGGTTTGCCATTCGGGTGCCCGAAAGAGCATCAAAGCCAGTTTTGATTATAAGCCCGGATCGAAGCTTTCCGAATATCTGCCGCCTGATACCTCTGTCGTCAATCCTGCAGAGATTGATGTGCACGGAAAGCAATATCAGTCACTGAATGCAAGCCAATGCTTTCGCAAAAGCTCCATGCTTACTTGCAATACCTGCCACAATACCCATGTGACAGAGCGGGGGAATATGAAACTGTTCTCCTCGCAATGTATGAGTTGTCACTCCACAGTGAAACATGCTAATCTGAATGTGTCTGAAACGGTCAGGGCCAACCTGATAAACAATTGTATTGATTGCCATATGCCTGCCAAACCATCGAAATTAATCACCATGCTGCCGAAGGAGGGCGGAGAGAATGTAGCCGCACTGGTTAGAACTCACTTCATCGCAATTTACCCGGAAGCAACACTGAAATTCAGCACAGAAAATAAACGTTAGATAAACATTTAATTTAAAAATATCAATCATGAAAGCTTTTTTAGGAATGGGTTTGCTGGGTTCAAACTTTGTAAAGGCGATGCTGCAAAAGGGGGAGAAGGTTCAGGTATGGAATCGTACAACTGAAAAGGCCACTGCTCTGGGAGAATTCGGCGCAAGTGCATTCGCCAAAGCCAGTGAAGCGGTTAGCGGTGCCGACGTTATACATGTTACGTTGAAAGATGATGCAACGGTTGATGAGGTACTCGCCGCTGCCAGTGCAGGTTTTAGCCAGGGTGCCACCATTATCGATCATACAACAACATCAGCAAAAGGGGCGATGGACAGAACAGCGAACTGGAAGAATAAGGGGTTTACCTATCTCCATGCACCTGTCTTCATGGGTCCGTCCAATGCCCTGGATGGCACAGGCTACATGCTTGTTTCGGGTGATCAAAGCGTGATCCAAAAGCTGGAATCACAATTATCCTCAATGACGGGCAAACTGATCAATCTCGGCGAGGTGGAAGGAAAAGCGGCAGGTATGAAACTCACCGGCAATTTATTCCTTATCAGTCTTACTGCCGGATTATCGGATGCTCTCGCGCTTGCCAAAGTTCATGGCATCAAATCTTCCGAAGTACTGGAGCTTTTTCAAGTATGGAATCCTGGCGCAGGAACGCTTTCGCGCCTGAAAAAGATCTCCGAAGGAAAGTTCGACCAGCCCTCCTGGGAGCTTAGCATGGCCCGAAAAGATGCCGGCCTGATGATGGATGCAGCTGATGAGGCGGGGGCCACTTTAACCGTTATCCCTGCAGTTGCCGCCATCATGGATGAATGGATCGCAAAAGGACATGGGAACGATGACTGGAGTGTGATTGCCACGGACAGCCTGTGAGAGTTCCAAATCTGATATAAGAATTGTATGCGCGATCAGCCTTTTGTGTTTGTGTAAAAAGATATTTTGCGCGAAAGCTAAAAATTTGAAAAAGAATCAAAGGGGCATGATTACCTGTTGATTTTTGAGGTGTACAATTTTATGCTGTCAATTTCCGGCTGATGATAGGGAGAGAAATCAGGTTTGAAAAGATCGTGCTGCCAGACCTTCGCGGCAGGGTCGCCGGGCCGATGACCCCAGGGCAGATCGGTCTGTGTTTTTCCATTTACAAGCCCCCATAACATACAACCGACTTTTTCCCGGTAAAAGATGGGCAGGTTGTCGGAAATAACGGAGCGGGCCGGGCGGTTCATCCACTCGGTGCAGATCATCGGCCGGTTATATTTTTTCAGCTCGTTGATCTGCCTTTGAAGCGCTTCACTGTTACCGTAATTATGAAAACTGATGATGTCCGAACCGGCAACCGCGATATCATTCAGTCGTTGGTTATTGTTCCAGATATCAATGCTCACGGGTTGTGTGGGGTTCGCTTTGCGTGCCCAGGCAACTACTTTTTTCAGCAGTGGTAAACTCGCAGATCCCAGTCCGCCATTGGTTGGTTCGTTGTATAAATCCCAAAAAGAAATGCGTGGATCATTCTCGAATCGTGAGATCACCGCGGTCACATACTTTTCCAGCATGGGATGCGTCTTTTCATCCACTACCATGCTGTGACCCGGACTGGGCGACCAGTCCCAGGCATACCAGCCCTTTAATGGCTCTGCCTGCCTGCCGACATGAGGTTCGAAGGTTATCCCAAAAACGCAGTCATCGAAAAGCGCCGGTACAAACTTGATCTTGTGTTTTGCGCAGATACCCATAAAGGTGTCTAAAGTCTTCAAAAAATAAGCGGGATCATCAGCGTAAACTGCATATTGTAAAACGGCCCTGAGCACGTTCATGCCCGAAGATTCCGCAAGAGCCAGTTCCTTGTCGATCGCTTTGGGATCGAAGCTCGTCTTATCCCACATGGCGGTATAGTTGATGGCATACCCGGGGATGTAATTAAAGCCGCATGGCCAATCCTGTTTCGCGTACCAGTCCCAGGCTTTTTTCGGTGTCCAGCGAAGCGTGGTGTCTTGAGCGTTTAGTAGCAATGCGAATAACATCGACACAGCACTGCTTATCAGATATTTTTTCATATCGTCCGGGTACAATCGTTAAGATGAATAATTATAGAATCAACGGGTTATGTATGGATGCCGCTTTTTCACCTGGTTGCAGTGAATTGAGCCAGGTTTGGCGGTCGGCTTCCTGGTGTTTGTTTTGCGGCTCGGTAACGCGGGCACCATCTGCAAAATAAATCACCGTCATTACCTCGCGGGTCAGGTCAGATTTATTGCCGGGTGCCGCATGAAGCGTCCAGCCATAATGAAAAGTGGCGTCACCCGCATTCATCGTTTTTGCGCGATTCACCTGGAATCCTTTATCACT
>JBDTEB010000361.1:0-4141 GCA_039922795.1 Chitinophagaceae bacterium | reverse complement strand
CAAAAGTGAGGGCTGCCGTGGCCGGTGCCGACAGCGGTATAGGGATCATTGTCAACAAATTAAAAGAATTGGGGATCTGGGATAATACGATAATGATCGTAACGGGTGATCATGGTTTTGTAGATGTAAAGACCAGTGTAAGTCCAAATATCTGGTTGATGAAAGCGGGATTAATTACTGATGTAAAAAAAGACGAATGGAAGGCACAATTCTTTTGTGTTGGCGGTGCCGCTTATCTCTATCTGAAAGACAGAAAAGATATCGAGACTTTAAATAAAGTAAAACAATTACTCGCGGCACTTCCGGCAGAAGACAAAAAGTTATTCAGAATAATTGATCGGGATAAATTAAATAGCATTGGCGGAAACCCTGAAGTGGAACTGGCATTGACTGGTGAAAATAATGCATCCTTCGGCAACACAACGACAGGTGAAGCCGTAAAACCAGGTAAAGGTGGTTCTCATGGCTATTTCCCTGATTTTCACGAAATCCAAACCGGTTTCGTTGCCTTTGGTCCGGGGATAAAAAAAGGCGGAATAATTAAAACAATGAATGAGAGAGATCTTGCGCCTTCCATCGCGAAAATGCTTGGATTAAATTTTCCATCTGCTACGGGTAAAATACCTGCGGATTTATTCACCAAAAAATAACTATTAACAAATTAATAATACCCGAAACTACTGTGTTTCACCGAGTTAGATCACAGTTACTGGCAGGCCACCGTGGCCCGGAAAATGAATAAGTTTTATTTTTTGTAGTTTGCGCTGTATTTACCTTAAAATGTGACCTTCGATGATCAATTTTCAACCACTCAAAACATTGCCTCAGAATCTTGAAGGCAATGGTTCTTTTAAAGCCGATGCGGAGAATTTAGCCAATGAGAAACTGGCTAAACAACTCAATCAGATGTTCCAGGGAAAAGCCTGTCCAGATCATCCGGACTTTGAAAGCCTTGTGTTGATTAACCTTAAAGAGGACCTTGATTTTTTACGTGTCATTTCGTGCTGCTGTGTTCCATTTAAACTCGAACTCGAAGGTTTGGCAGAACCACAAAAAGCTTATTCTACCAGTCACTAATTGCGTATGTGGCTTGCCGTTATAACTCATTGAGGATGTCCGCGATATCTTCCTTGTCAAGGATCAGGTCAACGGGAAACAAATTTATCGCCTGTTGTGGCATATAACCCTGCTCTGCCGATTGAGGATTTTGCGCAACGGTGAGGCCTCCACGCTGTTTTATCAGCCTCAGACTTTCAGCGCCATCGGCATTTGCACCAGAAAGCAAAATACACACGACCGCAGTACCATACGCAAGCGATGCCGATTCAAATGTAACATCTATGCTCGGCCTGCTATGGTGAATACGTTCCGAATCATCCAGTGAAAAACTATGATTTTTTTCTATCAGCAAATGATAATCCGGAGGGGCGATATAAATAGTACCTGAAACGATGGTTTCTTTTTCTTCCGCCTCCTTCACTCTAAGTTTAGTTCTTGTAGCAAGCAAGTTGATCAGCCTTGTTTCGTTGGTGCGGTTCCGGTGCATCACGATGATCATCGGCACATTAAAGTCTGGTTTCAATCTTGGCAGCATATGCAGTATTACTTCAAGGCTTCCGGCTGAACCTCCAATTACCAACATATCGTACTGGCCCTTCATCTTGATTTCCTCCAGATCCTCTCTTTCAGGTTAAACACCTTAAACAAACCAGACGAATTGGAATACCTCAATGTTTCTTTGGCACCGAGGGCCAGAAATCCGGAACTATCGAGACTCTGTTCAAAAAGCCTGAAGACCCTGTCCTGCAATTTGGATTCAAAATAGATCAGTACGTTCCTGCAGAGAATAAGCTGAAATTCATTGAAAGAACTATCTGAAACGAGGTTATGGGTGGAAACCACTACCCTTTCGCGAAGCTGTTGATCAAATTTCGCGAGATCATATTTCGCCGTATAATAACAGGAAAAATCTTTTTCACCTCCCGAAGCAATATAATTTTCCGCAAACAATTTAATATGTCCTAATGGAAAAATCCCCTTCTTTAAAACATCGAGCACATTCGGATTAAGGTCTGTAGCATAGAGCAGCGTTTTATGCAGCAGATTCATTTCTTTCAAAATGATGGCCATGGAATAAACTTCTTCACCTGTTGAACACCCCGCATGCCAGATCCGGATAAAAGGGTGCGTCGCAATTATAGGAATTACGGTTTCACGCAGGGCTTTATAGAAAAGCGGATCACGAAACATCTCGGTAACATTTACGGTGATCTCTTCCACCACATGCTGCAGGTAACCGGGATTATTTAAAAGACGGGAAGAAAATTCCGGAAAATCGTTGATCTTGTCAATTAGGAAAAGACGTGACATCCTGCGTTGCAACGAAGCCTTCGAGTAGTCGGTAAAATCGTACCCGTGCATTTCCCACAGATCGTTGATGAACCGATCCAGTTCATTGTCATTCAGCACTTCTCACAGGTTGAGGATTCACATAGCCCGAAATAATCTGCATCAATTTCGAAATATCGACGGGTTTGGAGATATAATCGTCGGCACCCGCTTCCAGGCATTTTTCCCTGTCGCCATCCATAGCTTTGGCGGTAACGGCAATGATCGGAAGATGGCTGAGCGTTTCATCTGCCCGTATCATCCTGATCGCTTCAAACCCATCAATATCGGGCATCATAATATCCAGAAGAACGAGCGAGATTTCTCTGTTGTCAGCGAGTATCGACAGTCCTTCCGGTACGGAAACTGCGGAAAAACAAACAAGCTTCTTTGTTTTCAGCACTGCCGATAGCGCGAAAATGTTTCGCATGTCGTCATCTATGATCAATACTTTCATATAATTCAATTGGACTTAAAACTTTGCAAACTGTTTTTCGTATAACCATACCCGTAATAATGACAACAGCTGATCGATATCAACAGGTTTTGAGATATAATCCGAGGCTCCTGCCTGTATGCACTTTTCCCTGTCGCCCGACATCGATTTAGCGGTCAACGCCAAAACAGGTAATCCTGCAAATGCCGGGTTAAGCCTGATCATTTTTGTCGTTTCATACCCATCGAGTTCGGGCATCATCATATCTATCAGCACGATATCGACGGGTGTTGTTTCCAGTTTTGCCAGTGCCTCTCTTCCATCCGTTGCGGAGTACACTTTCATCCTGTATTTTTCGAGTGCCTTGGTGAGGGAGAAAATATTTCTTACGTCATCATCGGCGATCAGCACAGATTTATCTTTTAATACCTCGTTCATCATTCCCAGCTTTTTGTAAGAACGTGAACTTTTGTCCGTCTGGATATTCTCTTCCACCACATGCATGAAGATCGATACTTCGTCGAGTATTCGCTGATAAGAATGAGCCGTTTTTACCACGATCGATTCAGCATAGGATCTTATCCTTGCCTCTTCAGCCCGCGAAAAATGTTTGCCGGTAAAAATGATGATGGGCAGATCTTCCAGCCCGGGGATCTCCTTTAAATGTTCCAGCACATTATAAGATTTCAGGTCAGGCATGGGCATGTCAAGCAGAACGCAGTCCAGTTCATCATTTTTTAATGCATAGATCGTCTCCTCGACGGTTCTTTTGATCTCCAGTCTTACCCCGGAAGTCTGGAGGTAATAACACAGTGCTTGGGCGTGGGTTTCATTTTCTTCAACAATGAGTACTTTCTTGGGGTTCCGGGTAAATACCTGGTCAATGCGTTGAAAGGTAGATTTCAATTGTTCGAGGGCCACAGGTTTGCTGATAAAGTCAACCGCTCCCCGATCAATACTTTCTCTTCTGCCATCGGTCGCAGACATCATATGTACCGGAATGTGACGGGTTAGCTCGTCGTTTTTCAATTCGTCCAGCACCTCCCAACCGGATCTAACAGGCAGCATCAGGTCAAGGAGGATCGCCGTGGGCCTGTAAAACCGCGCAAAGCGCAAACCATCGTCTCCTTTCACCACCACGATTCCTTTATACCCGTTTTGACGGGTATAATCAAGCAGCACTTTGGCAAAGTTGGTGTCGTCTTCGATAATTAGAATGAGCTTATCATTTTTCTGGATCGATTCTCTGTCGTCGGGAATAATTTGGAGTGTAAGCTCCGGCGTGGTCAAAGGGTTTGGTGAGTTAACATTATCTGA
>JBDTEB010000360.1:0-7907 GCA_039922795.1 Chitinophagaceae bacterium | reverse complement strand
CAACAGGCTATATGGAAAGGAAGCGCAACCTTGATTTCGATGAAATATATGACGAAGCGGTACTGATGAATCAGGAATGCGAAAAGGTGTTTGGAAAAAAACTCAGCAATATTGTATTTATGGGTATGGGTGAACCCCTGCTTAATTATAAAAATGTGTTGAAGGCTATCGAAAAGATCACATCAAACGATGGCCTCGGCATGAGTGCGAGAAGGATTACCGTTTCAACGGCCGGGGTGGCAAAAATGATCAGACAGCTGGGTGACGACAAGGTTAGATTTAACCTGGCTCTTTCCCTGCATGCTACCAACGATACAAAAAGAAACCTGATCATGGGGATCAACGAAAGCAACAATATCCAGGCGTTGATAGAGGCCCTGAATTATTTCTACCAGCAAACAGGCAACGAGATCACGCTGGAATATATTCTTTTTAAAGATTTTAATGATTCAACAAAGGACGCGGAAGAACTGGTAAAAATTTTTAGACAGATCCCCGCCCATATGGTGAATATCATCGAATACAATCCCATTGACAACGCAGATTTTCGCAAGCCGGATGAAGAAAAAGTAGAGCGTTTTATGAACCACCTCTCAAAAAACCGCGTCAATGCGCACCTTCGCAGGAGCAGGGGTAAAGATATCGATGCCGCTTGCGGACAGCTGGCCAACAAAGCAGCACTGGCGAACAGTAACTAGAACCAGGATCACCATAGTGTAGACAGAAGTTTTTAACAAGGATAAGCCATTGTCCCTTCTCTGCATTAATTGATAAATTAAAGACGACAGTATGAGTAAGAACGCCCAGTTTGAAAAATTCATCAACAAGAAAAAGGGCAGCGTATTAAAAGAGAAGCTGAAGCAGGACAAGAAAGCATTTAAGAAGGAACGCGCCATCGCCATAGAAAAGCGTTTTGAAGAAAAACGGCAGTTCCGTGAGAAGGGAACAAGGCCTGAAACTCCACCGCCACCCGCTCCCAGAACTTCAAGAAGTAGTGCTGTTGCTTCCAGGTCTGTGAAGTCAACTGCGGTAAAGCCATCAATCGGAGGTTTGCCGAAGGCAGCAACACCACCAGAATCAGCTCCATCAAAAGGAGTAATTCCCTCAAAAGCTGTTTCATCAAATGGAAAGACAACATCGAAAATTGATGCGAAGGGGCCTACAGGTGCAAAAGGCAAACCTGTGCCTGTAGAGCCGACAGATCTGATGCCACTTAATAAATACATTGCGCACAGCGGCATCTGCTCTCGCAGAGATGCGGCCGAACTGGTAAAAAAAGGCGGGGTAAACGTTAATGGAACAGCTGCTACCGATCCGGGGATGAAAGTTTCGGTCAATGACGTCATCAAAGTCAATGGGAAAAAAATAGTTCCGTCACAGAGTTTTGTATATATACTGCTGAATAAACCAAAGGATTATATTACCACAACAGATGATCCGCAGGGAAGAAAAACTGTGCTGGAACTGATCCGCAATGCCACTGACCAGCGGGTTTACCCGATCGGTCGCCTCGACAGGAATACTTCAGGCGTGTTACTTTTTACAAACGATGGTGATCTTGCCCAAACCCTCTCCCATCCAAAACATGAGATCAAGAAAATTTATGAAGTTCGGCTCGACAAAGAATTCACCAGGGCAGATTTTGAAACCCTGACCAAGGGTGTGCTGCTTGAAGACGGCTTTATTGCGCCGGACGTTTTGGCCTATGCCGATTCAGCGGATAAAAGTGTAATTGGCGTGGAGATTCACAGCGGTCGCAACCGCATCGTAAGAAGGATCTTTGAAAAACTCGGGTATGATGTTCGTGGACTTGACCGTGTGATGTACGCCGGCCTCACCAAGAAAAATGTGCAGCGGGGAAAATATCGTCATCTTACCGAAAGAGAGATCCGGATTCTCAAGCATTTCAATAAAGACACTAAACTTAACAAGCACGCATAGGGTATGATTAAACTTACGGCCCTCACCATATTTGAAAACGACGACTTTATCGCATTGAATAAACCTCCGGGAGTACTTTCTATTCCCGACAGAACCCAGTCCCAGCCTTCACTTAAAGATCACCTGATAGAAAAGTACGGAGAAATATTTACAGTTCACCGGCTCGACAAAGACACCAGTGGTGTAATTGTATTCGCAAAAAATGAAGCAGCACATCGTGATTTGTCTTTGCAGTTCGAAAACAGGCAAACGGGAAAAATCTATTATGGAGTGGTATCCGGCACCTTGCCTGATACGGAAGGTTTGATAGACGTGGCTATCGCGGAACACCCGCACAAAAAAGGGATGATGGTTCCTAATCCAAAAGGCAAGCCCAGCCAAACGGAATATAAGGTGCTTGAGAGTTTTGGCATCTTCTCTTACCTGCAGTTTACCATCCTTACTGGCAGAACCCACCAGATCAGGGTTCATATGAAACATCTTGGCAATCCGATTGCCTGTGACCAGGTGTATGGAGATGGAAAACCGGTGTTGCTTTCTATGCTGAAAAAAAAATTCAAACTTTCCAAAGATGTTGAAGAGGAAAGACCGATCCTTTCCAGGCTGGCGCTACATTCGGCTGAGCTTAGTTTTACTGGCCCCAACGGTGAAACACACAGGCTTCAGGCTGACTTACCAAAAGACTTGCGCGCCTTTCTGCAGCAACTAAGAAAATGGAAAGCTTAATGCAAAAAAAAATCCGGAACATCTTTATATTCCGGATTATACGCCTGTTTATAATTAGTACGCTTAATTGTCAAGATTCGGCTGGGGGGTATACCTGAGATAAGGCTTAATGACCTTTACGCCCTTTGGAAATTTTTTCAGTGCATCTTCTGTAGATACTCCCGGAACAATGATCACATCTTCACCTTCATTCCAGTTGGCCGGCGTTGCGACGCTGTAATTGGCGGTCAGTTGCAATGAGTCGATTACCCTCAGCACCTCCACGAAATTTCTTCCCGTAGAAGCCGGATAAACGATCATCAGTTTTACCTTTTTATCCGGGCCGATTATGAACAATGAGCGCACCGTTGCGGTGGCCGAAGCATTTGGATGGATCATTCCATAAGCTTCAGAAACCTTGCGGTCTTCATCAGCGATAAGGGGAAAATCAACAAGGCAGTTTTGTGTTTCGTTGATATCGCTTTTCCAGCCAATATGTTTTTCCATCGGATCAACGCTCACTGCGAGAACCTTCACGTTACGTTTTGCAAATTCATCTTTTAGCAATGCAGTACGACCAAGTTCAGTAGTGCATACCGGGGTGTAATCCGCAGGATGTGAAAACAATACCCCCCAACTGTCGCCCAGATATTCGTAAAAGTCTATTCTTCCTTCAGTTGTATCCGCCTGAAAATTTGGTGCTATATCTCCTAACTGTAAAGTCATCTTGTAAATTTTTTTTTAATGATAGAGCGCAAAGATATTACATTCCTACCAATTTAGTAGGATAATCTAGCTATACTCCTGAGCTATTTATTTAGGAAAATTTCTACATTTTTTAGCGAAGAAGATCGCAATTAAACACCCCCCCGTTTATGAAAATATTTCCAGCAATCCGTGCGGAAGCGACACATGCACCCTCTTTGCTTTTTTGTCAACCTTTACCAGTGTTTCCTGGTGAAGGGGAATTAATGCTTCTTTACCCTTTAGATCGATGCGACATAGTATCTGATTGGGTTGCTCAATCACCTCAAGAATCTCTCCGAGGTCCTGGCCCTCATCTATCAAATTGAAGCCAAGCAGCGCCAGTGGGGAAGAAGAATCAACGAATCTGGCAAAATCATCCTGAAGCAACCAGATCTCACGCCGCAGCAGGAGTTTAACCGCTTCGCGGGTATTGATGCCTTCGATCTTGCAATAGCTCTCCTGATCATTTTTTATCTTCACGGATTCCAAAAAATAAGGAAGCATTTCCTTATTTCTATCCTCTACAAAAAAAGCGTGCAGGCCCTTAAAGTTCGTTTTCTTACCGAGGTTGTGAGCCATTACTACCTCTCCATTAAGTCCATGGGCAGCGACAATTTTACCTATACTCTGGTATTTGGACATGAACAGCGTTTTTACGGAAAGATCTTTATACGCAAAATCCCGATAGGCGAGCCCATCGGGATTTGATTGCAGATTCAAAAACTTTATCCTTCAGTTGGATTAGGATTTACGTTTCCTTCGGGCCTTGTTGGAACCCTTCTTACGGGACTCTGATCTCTTCTTCCCGAACCTCTTGACTTACGATGATCATCCTGGCGTCGTTTAACCAGTGCTTCATGTTCTGAACTCCACTTGGTGAATTTCTCCATGGCAGTGGCGTCATCGAACAGGCCCAGTTTCACTCCGCGAAGGAGATGTTTCAGGTAAAGAACTCCTTTGAAAGAAAGGATTCTGCGAACGGTATCCGTTGGCTGTGCTCCCTTGTGAAGCCATTCCAGTGCTTTCTGACGATCAAGCTGGATGCTTGCAGGAACTGTCTGGGGGTTGTAGGTACCGATCTTCTGGATGAATTTACCATCTCTTGGCGCGCGGGCGTCGGCTACAACTACAAAGTAGAACGGTCTTTTTTTAGAACCGTGCCGTTGTAATCTCATTTTAACGGGCATCTTAAATAGAAATTTAAATGCGTGAACAATAGGTTTGCTTAATAAAAATTAAGGATGCAAAAATAGGCATCGACCTGAATTTACCAAATATATCAATACAAATAATACGCAAATAACAGGGAGTTAGCGACGGCCCATCCCCATCTTGCCGCCCATCGGCATTTTATTCATCATTTTCATCATCTGCTTCATCTGGTCAAACTGCTTCATGAAAGCGTTTACTTCTTCCACTTCTTTGCCACTTCCTTTGGCAATTCGTTTCCTTCTGCCGGGGTCGATCACGTCAGGGTTGGCTCTTTCAAAGGGTGTCATCGAATTGATCATCGCTTCCACGCCCTTAAATGCGTCGTCGCTGATGTCAATATCCTTGACTGCCTTTCCGATTCCAGGTATCATCCCCATCAAATCTTTCAGGTTACCCATGCGTTTGATCTGGTCCAGCTGCTGTTTGAAATCCTCGAAGTCAAACTGGTTCTTGCGAATTTTCTTCTCCAGCTTTTTAGCCTGTTCCTCATCAAACTGCTCCTGTGCTTTTTCAACGAGGGTAGTTATATCGCCCATACCGAGAATACGCTGAGCCATACGTTCCGGATAGAAAACATCGAGTGTTTCCATCTTTTCCCCACTGCTTACGAACTTGATCGGTTTGTTTACGGTGTATTTAATGGACAATGCTGCCCCACCCCTGGTGTCACCATCGAGTTTGGTAAGGACCACACCGGTAAAATTTAGCCTTTCGTTAAAAGTTTTTGCTGTGTTCACAGCATCCTGGCCCGTCATGGAATCAACCACAAAAAGAATTTCCTGTGGATTTACGGCTCCCTTTATATCAGCAACCTCCTTCATCATCTGCTCGTCGATCGCAAGGCGGCCGGCGGTGTCAATGATAAGTACGTTCTTGTTTTTGCTTTTGGCTTCGCGAAGTGCATTAATAGCAATCTGTACAGGATCAGTACTTCCAGGCTCCTCGTAAACGTCAACGCCGATCTGCGACCCAAGCACTTTCAGCTGTTCAACAGCCGCCGGCCGGTACACATCCCCTGCAACCAGCAGGGGCGACAAACCTTTTTTGGTTTTGAGATAGTTGGCCAGCTTTCCGCTAAAGGTCGTTTTACCCGAGCCTTGTAAACCCGCGATGAGAATCACAGCCGGACTACCCTTAACATTAAGTTCACTCTCGGTGCCTCCCATGAGATCCACCAACTCATCTTTCACCAGTTTCACCATCAATTGACCTGGACTGATCGCATTGATGACTTTTTCACCATTGGCTTTATCCTTGATCCTGTCGGTGAATTCTTTGGCTATCTTATAGTTAACATCCGCATCAACCAGTGCTCTGCGGATTTCCTTTGTTGTGGCGGCGATATTCAACTCGGTAATCCTGGCTTCACCTTTTAACTGCTTAAAGGCGGTTTCAAGCCGTTCGCTTAAACTTTCAAACATATGCTTATTGTGATTTCGAACGCGAAGGTAGGAATTTTGAGGTGCAGCTGATATTTGGAGTTTCAGCAATCGGGTGACGCCGAAACACTGACACAAAATCGGCCATCAGTCAAAAGTAACTCCGTCTCTATGTTCCCAGGTAACTTCTTAACATCCTGCACCTGTTCGTCGTTCTCAGCTTTGTGATCGCTTTGTCTTTAATCTGCCTTACCCTTTCGCGGGTCAGGTTAAAGCGTTCACCGATATCTTCCAGACTCATCGGGTGATCTACATTGATTCCGAAGAAATAACAAATCACTTCTTTTTGTCTTTCCGTAAGTGCAGTAAGAGAACGGCCGATCTCCATCTTCAGTGATTCGTCGTGTTCAATATGGCGTTCCGCTCTTTCGGAGTTTGGATTCTCCATCACGTCCATCAGTGTACTATCCTCTCCTTCTGACAAAGGTGTGTCCATACTCACATGGCGGGCACCAATACCCAATGAAGCAGACACCTCTTCGGTATCCAGTTCAAGCACTTCTGCCAGTTCTTCGGGCGAGGGCTCACGTTCGTATTCCTGTTCCAGCAGAGAATATGCTTTCTGGATTCTGTTGGTCAGCCCCACTTTATTAAGCGGAAGCCTTACAATACGGGATTGTTCGGCCAATGACTGCAGGATACTCTGTCTGATCCACCAGACCGCGTAAGAAATAAATTTGAAACCCCGGGTCTCATCGAAACGCTGCGCTGCCTTGATCAGGCCAAGATTACCTTCATTGATAAGATCTGGCAGCGAAAGGCCCTGATTCTGGTATTGCTTTGCTACCGACACAACGAAACGAAGATTTGCTTTGGTAAGTTTGTCAAGAGCAAACTGATCTCCCTGCTTTATTCTAACGGCAAGTTTAACTTCCTCTTCGGGGCTGATTAATTCGACTTTACCAATCTCCTGCAGGTATTTTTCAAGACTCTGAGACTCTCGATTGGTAATAGATTTGGTGATCTTGAGCTGACGCATACTCATAGATAAGGGTTGAAAAGGTTATAAGGGTTATTAAGACGAGGTTTAAAACGAGGTCGAGGTAAAACGCAGAATAAAGGATTTTCTTATATCCGGAAGGTTCTTATATCAAATAAGTACTAGCAATTTAGTATAATAAACTCCCTGTTCCAAAAAAAATATCCTAAAACACTGAATTTCAGGTGGATTAATAAGGTTTGTTGTAAACCCCAGGTCAAATAGTTAAACAAGGCTTATTTAATAAAATTTTGCGGTATAAAATATTTTTCTATTATTGCACAAATGGTCACAAAGACTTTTCCAATTTGTAGATGAGTAAGAAACAATTATTTACGCTCGAATATCCTGTCAGATGTTCTCCTTCAATTTTATTCGAATTTTTAAGTACCCCGGCCGGGTTACAGGAGTGGTTCGCCGATAAGGTAGACGAGCGGGATAGTGTGTTCAGTTTTTCATGGGAAGGCTCAACGGACAAGGCGGAAGTGTTGGAAAGTGTTGACGCCAAGTCGATAAAATTTCATTGGCTTCATGCGCCGAAAGAAGAATTCTTTGAGTTCCAGATAGAGAAATCCGAAGTGACCAACCAAACCATCCTCCTGGTTAAGGATTTCGCCGAGAAAAAAGAAATAAAGGATCAAAGTCAGCTTTGGGATTCACAGCTGAAAGATTTGTTTCACAGGATAGGCAGCTGATTTGGTCGGATGAAGGATAAAATACCTGTCAGAAATCAGATAACTGATTCGTTCTCTCAAACGTTAATTTTTTACACTGATCTCATCGTTTCCATCAGTTGACTGAATTCTTCAAATAGTTTTTTCTCCATAATATCCCATTGATCCAGCGGTACAACACATCCTAACCGGATGAACTGAGCCATGACA
>JBDTEB010000359.1:0-7659 GCA_039922795.1 Chitinophagaceae bacterium | reverse complement strand
GATCCCGAGGATCTCCAGAGTGGTTAACTGTGATTTAAGATAAACCGGCAGTTTAAATGCTTTCAGGAATTTTTTGTCGGGCATTTCTTTTTTATAGATCACTCTCCATTTTCCAATACGATCGATTTCAACATCATCATTTTCGACGACGCTGTACGTACTGCTGTCGTAAGGATTTGTTACCTCCTGCGTAACCAGTGTCTTTTTGGTTGTATCGATCCATTCGATTGCGAAGCCTTCTTTTTCGAGCGTGCTATCGTACCAGGCGCGCATGAAGTGAAGCTTCGAACCGTGGTAGGCAATACGCCTGTCCTCTGCCCATTTTGCTTTTTCTTCGAGAGTACCTTCAAGCTGCTCGAAAAAAGGATAGCCGCTGTATGTAGTGATCCGTGAATTGTAGTCGTATGCAAAAGAATCGAGCTGGTACCTGATCTTGTACCCGAGTGCCTGGTTAACTATCCGCAGATCTTCTCTTCCCTTGATTTTCAGGCGATTCCTTTTCTTGCTGAAAAAAAACTGCAGGGCTTCAGGATTTTCAATTTTACAAAATTCAGCATTGGGTGTGGTGCCGATAAAATTCTCAAGAAAAAATGTGCCATATTTTGCCAGGCCATCCTCCACTTCATTGCTGCCAGACACTACTACTTCCGTCAACGTATTGTCAACCGTTTTCAAAGCAAAACCTATATCCGATGAATTGCCTGCATTGATATGAATTTCCTGCGTCTCATAGCCGGTATATGATACAACCAGGTCATAACCACCCCTGGGGAGGCTTAATTTAAAAGCACCTTCGGCGTTGGTGATGGTTCCCAAAGTAGTATTGCGTGCAAAGATTGAAGCGCCTGAAAGTGGAAGGCCTGTTGCGGTATCGATTACTTTTCCCGAAGCGATGAAATTGCTTTCCTGAGAAAAGCCGATACAGGAGGTCAGGGTCAACAGTAGGAGTACGATAGTGTGTTTCATGTCTAACAATTGGGCATGTCGATTTTATAAGCACAAAAGATGATAATTCCTGGCTCTCTTTTATAACGATGCAGTTCCGGCTTAATTGCTTCTCTGCTGTTCCAGGTTCCGTAGATACAGGACGCAGCTTTCGTTGACAGCCTCGCTTATTGGCGTAAATCGAAATTCAGGAAGTGCATTTAATATTTTGCTGCTGTCAAAATAGGTTTCTGTTTGAGCAATCCTCGCGGTTTCTTTAGATAATAAGGGTGTATGCCCGGTAAACAGCGACTTTAACTTTTCCATCCTCCATGCTACCTGTGAAAGAAACGGCGTAGCGTTCCGGGATGGTCTTTTCTTATTAAAACCATCCGCAATGGCGTCGAAGACCTGTTTAAAGGTTCGGTTTTCCGAACTGATGATAAAACGTTGCATCGATATCCCTGACTCCAGCAGGGCCAATACCGCCGCTGCAACATCCTCTACATATACAAAACCATTCATCCCGTTGGTGTAATAGGGAAATTCATCATAAACGTTTTTAAAAAGCCTCGAGGATGAATTGTTCCAGTCACCATATCCAAGTATCGTGCTGGGATTCAGTATCACACAGTCCAGGCCTTCGCCGGCGCCCCGCCAGACTTCCATTTCGCCGCGATGTTTGCTTATAGCGTAAGCGGTGTTGATGAAAGAATCATCCCAATCCTTTTCTTCATTTACCGTTTCTCCCTGCATGGTTCTTCCGAGTGAAGCTACCGAGCTGAGATGCACCAGTTTTTTAATATTCATCTCTATCGCCATGTTCACCACATTGGCGGTGCCTTCTACATTGACCTGGAACATCTCCTGCCGATGGTCGGGCTGAAAGGAAACCTTCGCAGCTGCATGAATAACCGTGTCAATGCCTTCCATGGCATCACGAAGACTGAATACGTCCAGGATGTCACCATCAAACCATTCTACCCGCTTAACTATCTCAGCTGGAATGAATGCAGGCAACTGGCTGGTTTCTCTACGCAATGCCCGCACCGCATAACCCTTGTCCACCAGGTGTTTGATGATGTATGCACCCAGGAAGCCGGTGCCCCCCGTGACTAAAACCATAAATGGTGTTTACTGATCATTTGTTAAAAGTATAACCGGCATTTCCACTCAGTGTGCTCACTCTCGAAATATACACATTGCTTACTCCCACCGGCAGGTTGCGATATCTTCTTGGCATCGCCCGCTGGTTGTCTCTCGAGAGTGCAGTGATAAAACTGTTCACATCAGTGATACCAATGGTTTCGTCAGCCACCGAACGCGGGTTTTCATCAGCGCATTTGGGATCTTTTGATTTACTACACTGCGAAGTGATACCAAGCATGGCAAGTTTATACCCCGATTTTTGCCGCGTAAACCCGGTCGGATCCAGTTTATTCATCATGTTGACATTCCAGATCAATATATTAAGACCGGGGGAGGCAGCATTAACGCTAATGGCCCCATACAGGTAAAGATTCATCAGGGTGATATTGCCCTTGAAATTACTTACGTTTATAACTGCTGAAGAATCAAGTGCAGGCGGCGCAATCATGGCCCCATCCAGCGTATAATTTCCGTTCCCACTTAAATTGAATGGCTTAACATCGTTTGAAGTTTTTCCCTCCCACCAGCAATCCTTTGCAACCATGGTTGCATTATTTTGAAGATTGGTAACAGCGCTCTGGCCCCCAAAACAATATAGTTTGCTTGTTCCGGTACCGGCTGCAACTTTTTCACCACCGATGACCGTATTGCCGTTGGAAAAAAAAGAATTGTTCTTCTCGAAGTATGTGTAGTCGAGTTTATTGATGTTAAGCGTCTTGTTGCTTAAGGTGTACAATTGATCCATGCGCACTTCAGATGCCTGCTGGTCTATCCCTGAAAATAAAAACGCATTGGTATGATCGGTAACAGCATCATGACCAATCTGGATGTCTTTGATGGTGATGTATGAAGGGCCATTGATTTTGAAGAAATAAAACTTGGCATCGTCGGCCCCTTTTTTAATCAGTGCGCTTGCATATATGAGACCATCTCCAATAATCTGGATATCACTTCCTGCAGGCACTTCCATCGTTTTGTCTATCTTGAAGGTTCCTAAGGGAAAGTGAACGATCGCCCTGTTTTTAAGGAAAGATGCCGTATTAATTATTTTCTGAATTTCGTTAGATGTAGCGCTTTCGGGAATATCAAAGACTTTTCTGTTGACCAATGGCACAAAACCGGGAAAACCTGTAGTTACAGGTTTAGTTATTGCTTTTGGATTTATTTTTTTGTCTGACAGTGAAAAAATCCTCGACGGCATATCCTTTCGCAAATTGAACGTATTGGCTTCCTGGTAACTGTTATTTAAAGACAGTACATCATAGTTTCCGTTACACCAACTACTATAGTCAAGTGAAAACTGTTGCGGCGCACCTTCATTAATAAAATAATTATCGATCAAACTTATCTTGCCGAGGTGATGATATTGTATAGGGGTGGCTTTGCAATCGAATATAGAATTACCCTGGAAAACCCGCTTAAAGGCATTGCAGCTTGCGCCTTCGTCTATTGAAAAAATAGCGGCGTTGCGCGACACGCAACCTCTCACCGAAGTGTACAGCGGATCTTTGTTTTTGAGATCGGCTATTTTCGACTGTAAGAATGAACTTCTGTACACATGATAATTGCCATGGCTGCATTCTATACCGACAGCGCAATTGGAAAAGTCACAATCCCATACCCAGTTATCGAGCGCGTTAAAACCTTTTATCTGGATGCCAGCGCCGGTACAGGAAACAAATTTGCATCGCTTGATGGCAAATTCGGCATCCATGATCCCTGTTCCGTCCGATCCGCCATAAGTTCCTGTAGCGATACCATAGGCAGGGTTCCCGGTAAATATCATATCACTCAGTTCAACGGAAGTAGGCGCGAATTTTGGCATTTGCGTATCCTTCCAATGCATGCCCACCTGCTGAATATTCTTTTTGTTGTTGGCATCCCAGGTTATCCTTGAAACTTTCAGATGTGACGACCTGTTGGAAAAAAACATGGTATCATTATCACCTCCTATCCATCGGATGGTTGTGTTTAACGGATCTTCCCCTATAAAACTCACGCCTATCTTCCCGGCAAGAGTTAGCGTTTTCGAAATATTATATTTCCCTGCAGGCAGGTACACCACTACATATCTTGTGGCGACTTCCCGGTTAAATTCTACGTCGATGGTTGTTGTAAGGGAGTCCAGCGCAGTTTGCAAAGCTTTAGTGTCGTCTGTTTTGCCATCGCCTTTTGCGTGAAATCTCGTTTTCACATTCGCCCAACTGGCAAATGGTCCGTTGAATTCTTCCCTTGAACTTTTTTGAGCATTCGCACCGGCGAATAAAAGCAGGGAAAAACAAATAATGAAAAGACACTTCATTGAATATTTTTAATGTAGCGGGTTGTTAGTCAGGCGAATCTTATACTGCCGACACAAACTGGTTTAGGAATCGCATATCATTCTCACTAAATAACCTAAGGTCATTGATCTGATATTTTGACAAGGTGAGCCTTTCGATACCTATGCCGAATGCAAAGCCTGTATATTTAGTGCTGTCGATGCCGCAGTTCTCCATGAGTTTGGGATGAACCATTCCGCAGCCGAGTATTTCCACCCAGCCGGTATGTTTACAGATTGCGCAGCCTTTGCCGCCGCAGATCTGGCAGCTGATATCCATCTCTGCACTTGGTTCGGTGAAGGGAAAATAAGAAGGTCTGAAACGTGTTTTCACATCATGCCCATACATCTCCTGAACGAAAAAATACAGGGTCTGTTTGAGGTCGGCAAATGATACGTTCTCGTCAATATACAATCCTTCCACCTGGTGAAAAAAGCAGTGGGCACGGGCACTGATGGTTTCATTCCTGTACACTCTTCCCGGGCATATAATGCGCAAGGGCAGTTTTCCTTTTTCCATTTCGCGTACCTGCACACTTGATGTGTGCGTCCGCAAAAGCCAGTCAGGATTCTGCTGAATATAAAAGGTATCCTGCATGTCTCTCGCAGGGTGATTTTCCGGGAGATTTAACGCAGTAAAATTGTGCCAGTCGTCTTCTATCTCCGGTCCTTCGGCTACCGCGAATCCAAGTCTCTGGAAAATAGCTGTAATCTGATTATTAACCAGGCTGATGGGGTGTCTTGTTCCTGGAACTATGGGGTCGCCTGGCAAAAAAAGATCTTCACCTGAAGACTTTCCTTTTGATTGAGGGCCAAGACCGGCTTTTAATTCCTCGTATTTTGTTTCCGCGAAAAGTTTGAAAGCATTGACAACCTGTCCAAATTCTTTCTTTCGCTCTGCGGGCACCTGTTTCATCTCACCCATTACCTGTTTCAGAATTCCTTTCATACCCAGGTATTTTATCCTGAAAGTTTCAACGGACTCTTCATCAGTAGCGGTATATGCCGTGATCTCTTCCTTATAATCATCTATTTGTTTCAACAACAATTCCATCCCGCGAAGATAGGAAAAAGAAGGCCGGCCTTGCTTTGCCCTGTCTTACACCTCAACGATCCCTTGATGGAAATCCTGATTTATGAAGATCTCTCAGTAGGTTTGCCGCAAATTATCAGGATGGCTGACTTCCTTAACATCAATGAATTCCTTGACCCGCTTGATGTTCCGTCGATTTCGGGAGATGAATATTATAACAAGGGACAATTAGGGGAGTCGATCGCTTTACACACGGCTGACCATTTTCCCGACCTCACAGATATCGATCTGGTATTCGTTGGCTGTAATGAAGAAAGAGGTAATGGTGTACGCAAACCTTCGCTGCATTCTCCCGATGCCATTCGCAGGGAATTCTTCCAGCTTTTTCAATGGCACGACCAAATTAAAATGGCAGATCTGGGTAATGTTAAAACAGGTCACGCCCTGAAAGACAGTTACGCCGCCCTGAAAACCGTTATCAGGGAAGTTACCGGTTTCGGCAAAACCATAGTCATACTTGGAGGCTCACACGACCTCACCCTTGCACAATATTATGCCTACCGTGAAAATGGTCAAACAGTATCAGCCGTTTGTATAGACGCAAAAATGGACCTGAGCCTGGAAATGCCGCAACCCGCAGAAAAGTTCCTGATGGAAATGCTGACGGCAGAACCCAATTTTATCAAACAGTACAACCACATCGGATTCCAGAGTTACCTCGTTCATCCCGAAATAATGCAGACCCTGGACAAACTCCGTTTCGACTGTTTCCGTACCGGTCATGTTAAAGAACAGATCGATGAAATGGAACCGGTCATCAGAAGCTCGCACCTTTTTTCATTTGACATTTCCGCCATTGCCAATGCCTTCGCCCCTTCAAACAGGATCACACCAAACGGGTTCGATGGAGAACAGTCCTGCACATTAATGCAATACGCCGGCATGAGCGAATCGGTCAATACCATTGGCATTTACGGATATCGTGCAACAGATGACAGGGATGCACTAACTGCCAAACAGATCAGCCACATGCTCTGGTACCTGGCAGATGGCCGACAGAAATTAAAAACCGAGGCAAAACTTTCAGATCTCGATTCCTTTAACCAGTATCATACTGCTTTTAATGAAGTGCAAAGCATCTTCCTGCAAAGCAAGAGAACAGGACGCTGGTGGATGCAACTGCCTGAACAGAATTATATTCCCTGCTCTTACAATGATTATATTCAGGCAAGTAAAAATCAAATTCCGGAACGCTGGCTCAGGGCGCAGGAGCGGAGCTGAAACTTTATCCATACCACGATGATAAATATTCGATCGCTTTGTTTTTCTGCCGTGTCAATGGTTGTTTTAGCTGCCTGCGCAAACACAAAACCTGCTCAAAACAGTACAGTCGCGAATAATTCTGTGAGTGCCCTTTCACCGGCAATAACGAGTTCTGCAAATCTGGCGTTAGTAGAGAATCCTCTGCATGGCGATCTGTTCGCCTCCGCTCATACCGGAATAAGTATTTATGATCTGTCCGATGGCAGGTCCCTTTTTGAATACCAGGCGGATAAATATTTTTTGCCTGCCTCAAACACAAAACTCTTTACCCTATACGCTGCCCTGAAATATCTCCCGGACTCTCTGCCAGGTATCCGGTATGACAACAGTGGTGATAGTCTTTTTATTTATCCAACGGGAGACCCAAGTTTTCTGCACCCGGAATTCAGGAAAAATCCTGTGGTGGATTTCTTAAAAAAAGGCAGGAAACCCATCGTGATGGTCACTTCCGCATGGAACGACCAGGCGCTGGGTAAGGGATGGTCGTGGGATGATTACAACGATGATTACATGGCCGAAAGAAGCGCTTTTCCCGTTTATGGAAACGTGATCCGCTGGTACCAGGTCTCTCAAAAAAATACCCAGCCTGAAGTGCCGGACAGCATGCAAACCTTTGTTTTCTCCGAACCTGAAGTGAACTGGAAAGTGAGGTTTAACGACGACCGGTTCAACCAGATCTTTGCCGTCAAAAGAAAAAAAGACGAGAATGTTTTTCAGATCAGCCAGGGCAAAGAACTTAAGAGTGAGGTGGACATTCCATTTGTTACTAACGGGGTGGCCTCAGCGCTGGAGTTATTAAAAGATACCGTGGGCAAACAAATCACTGAAAGGATGGAAAGCCGTCCGGCAGTCCTTTCGGTTATTTTCTCACAACCGAGGGATACACTGCTGCAGAAAATGATGTACCGAA
>JBDTEB010000358.1:0-9640 GCA_039922795.1 Chitinophagaceae bacterium | reverse complement strand
GAGAATTATTCTTCCGGATGAAATACGGGTACGCAGAAATTGATAGCCGTCCGAATAAAATAATCTCCACGCATCACCATCAGAGATCCATAACCGATCCGAAATTTCGACGATAATAGTATCCTTTATCGCCAACACATTTTTACAAATCCCCGGGGGCAACTGCTGCGTTCCACTTACATTTGTCCATTGGCGGTAGTCAGAAAGATTAACGGAATTTAATGGTGCTCTCTTTAATCCTTCTTCAGTTGCTGCGTAAATAAACCGGGCATTTGCTGCCACGCCATTCACCTTGAGGTAATTTCCCGCATTACCGATTACATAGGTATCTTTTACCTGGTGTTTAAGGGCGTCAAGAACGATGATGCCAATTCCCGACGACAGATAAACCCGCTGCTGATTCCAGTAAATATTATTGATGGATTTATCAGCGACCAGGTTTTTGTTTTTAATATCATTGATATTGTAGATCCTGTTTTCTTCAAGGATATCGATATTACTGTTATTGTAAGCGATCGCGAGTGCGCCCGTGCTTTCATCGGAAGCAATGGCAGATATTCCTATTTCACTAAGCGCGTTGACCCTGCTCAGTTTTTCGACGCCATTATCCGAAGGATTGAAAACGATCAGGCTGTACGGGGTAGAACAATATATTTTCGATTTTCCTTTTGCTACCTGCACCCCGTTTCTGTATGGCAGGTGCTCCCGCCATGACCCTAGCGGCACCTGGCCGGCAACGGACACACAGAGAATTAAATAAAAAAAGAGTATGCCCCTGGCTTTTAGCAGCATACCGCCAAAGTTAGTACATGGAAAACTGAAACAATTACCCTCAACGTCTTGCAAAATGGACTTTCTTTGTCAGAACTGAATCTTCTGTTCAAAAACATCTGCCATCATGTGGGAAAGTACGGGAAAGTTTGTCTTAAGAAACCGTGTTGTATTGTTGATCTTATTGGGTATCGCTACTGCCTTCATGGGATGGCACGCTTCCAAAGTGGAATTGAGCTACGAATTCTCGAGGGCAATCCCTCTTGATAATCCCAAATACGTAGAATACCAGTCTTTCAAAAAACAATTTGGAGAAGACGGCAACCTGTTGGTGATCGGTTTTCAAACACCTGATCTTTTTAAACTTGATTTCTTCAGGGACTTCAAAAAATTCAACGACGATCTTAAAAAAGTCAAAGGTGTTGAAGATGTACTGAATGTTACCAGCGCAGTTAACCTGATCAAAGACAGCATTTCAGAAAGTCTGAGACCGCAGATTATTTTCCCGGATTCCATAAACTCCCAGGCGACACTTGACAGTCTCAAATCGGCATTTTTCAACCTGCCGTTTTACAAAGGGCTCCTTTACGATGCCCGCAGCAACAGCTACCTGTCCGCTATAAGAATCAATCGCCTTATACTTAATTCACCTGGCCGAAATAAAGTGGTCAGGGATATTACGGACATTGGGGAACGTTTCAGTGCGCAGCGCAATGTGAAAGTTCATTATAGCGGCCTGCCGCTTATCCGCACTAATATTGCTACCAGGATCGCGAGTGAAATGAAATGGTTTTTGCTGGGATCGCTGTTACTTTCAGCGGTAATCCTGATGTTATTTTTCAGAAGCGTAGGCACTACCCTGCTGTCTTTAGTGATCGTAATAACCGGCGTCGTCTGGAGCTTTGGCATCCTGCAACTTGCAGGTTACAAGATCACGCTGCTTACTGCATTGATACCGCCATTGATCGTGGTGATAGGAATTCCCAACTGCATTTATTTCCTTAATAAGTATCATATATCCTATCGCGAAAAAGGGGATAAAAACGCCGCACTGGTGAATATGATTGCCAGGATGGGTATTGTTACCCTTTTCTGCAATATCGCGGCAGCGATTGGTTTTGCCGTATTTGCGCTTACCAGAAGTGCTATTCTGAAAGAGTTCGGAGTAGTTGCCGGTATCAGTATCATGGTAATCTTTTTTGTCTCTTTTATACTGATACCATCGGTGCTTAGTTTTCTTCCTGCTCCCAAACCGAGCCATACCAAATACCTCGATAATCCCCGCCTGCTCGCGATTCTCAACAGGCTCGAATACTGGTCCGTTGCTCACAGGAAATGGATTTATTCCATCACCGTCGTTGCATTGATCATATCTGTTGCCGGAATGTTCAGATTGAGATCGGAAGGTTTTATCGTCGACGATCTGCCCAAGACGGATGCGATTTATACGGATATGAAATTTTTTGAGTCCCATTTCAAGGGGGTAATGCCATTGGAAATTCTGATTGATACAAAGAGAAAAAACGGACTCAGGATAAATCCGCTCAAGACGTTTGAGGGCATCGACTCCCTCTCCCAATATATTGCCTCCAGCACAGAAATGGCAAGGCCGCTTTCGATCGTCGAAGGATTGAAATTTGCCAGGCAGGCTTATTACGACGGCGACAGTGCCAGCTACAGTTTGCCAAACTCTTTTGATATAGGGTTTCTGGCAGGCTACCTGAACACGAAAACCGATTCCGCATCAGTAAAAGCAAGTACTTTCTCAAGGCTGATCAATTCATTTATGGACAGTACCAAAGAGTTCGCCCGCATCAGCGTGAATATGGCCGATGTCGGCAGCAAGCGTCTGCCCGAAATTCTTGCGGAGCTGGAAAAAAAATCCAGGATATACTTTGACACCGCCAAATACACTGTTCAATTTACCGGGACCAGTGTGACATTCCTTGAAGGAAGCAGTTTTATCATAAACGGACTGAAGGAAAGTATCCTATGGGCCTTCCTGCTTATCGCCCTATGCATGTTATACCTGTTCAGATCGTTCCGGATATTGCTCTGTTCGCTAATCCCCAATGTTGTTCCACTGATAATTACGGCGGGCGTTATGGGATGGGTGGGAGTAAGGCTAAAACCCTCGACGGTACTGGTTTTCAGTGTAGCTCTCGGCATAGCTATCGATATCACCATCCGGTTCCTGGTAAATTTTAAACAGGAGCAAAAATTGCAAAACCGACCGGTTCAGGATGTGGTTACTTCTACCATTCAGTCAACAGGCATTAGCATCATTTATACTTCGCTGGTATTGATTGCCGGCTTTATCATTTTCGTCTTCAGCGGCTTTGGCGGAACGCAGTCACTAGGGTGGCTCACCTCACTAACGCTTGTTGTTGCCACACTTACCAACCTCACCTTGTTGCCGGCATTGCTGATCAGTTTTATAAAATCGACATAAGCCCGATCACCCCGGCCAAAAAAATATGTTCTTTTGTTTGCAGCATAGAAAAAAGTTACTTTGTCTTAACAAAATACTAACAGCCTTCTCTGGTTCTAAAAATCAACTATTCAAATGAAGAAAATTTTCTTTTTATTTCTCCTGATATTTTGTTCAGGTGCGGTTTTCGCTCAAAAGCGCACGCTCACCGGTAATGTAAAAGATGCCACGGGAAATCCACTTCCAAATATCTCCGTAACCGTTCGCGGAGCGAGGACTGGAACTTCCACTGACGCTGCCGGGAACTACAGCCTCGCAGTATCACCTGCCGACAAAACCATTGTGTTTTCATCCGTAGGTTTCACTACCAAAGAATTAACTATTGGTAGCCAAACTTCTGTATCCGTTAAAATGGAAGCTTCCAATGCCGGACTGGAGGAGATTGTTATTACCGGTTATACACGGGAGAAAAAAAGCAACTACGCCGGGGCCACTTCAAGGGTAAACGCGAAGGCAATTAATGAGATACCAAATGCCAGTATCGACCAGGTTCTCCAGGGACGTGCCCCCGGGTTATATGTAACTGCTGGTTCGGGACAACCGGGAACGGCTGCAAATGTGATTATCAGGGGCATAGGTACCATCAACGGTTCCAGTGCCCCACTTTATATTATGGACGGCATTCCTATTCAGGCAGAAGCGTTCGCTGCGCTTAGTGCTTCAGACATTGCTTCCGTCGATATTCTCAAAGATGCTGCAGCGACCTCTTTATACGGTTCGAGAGGTTCCAATGGTGTGATTGTGATTACTACCAAAAGGGGACGCAACACCGGACGCACCGTTTTTGGTGTAAAAGCGCAGGGTGGTTTCAGCAACCGCACCCAGCCAAAATTTGAGGTAATGAACGCCGCCCAGCGCATCAATTACGAAGAAGAAGTAGGGGTAGAAAACGGGGTCAATATTGGACCCGGCTTTACCTATTCAAGGAAAAACCCGGCTAACGCCAATCTTCCGGCGACAACCCTCGCAGGCTACGACAAGATCCGCGACAGCCTTTCGAATACGAATTATGACTGGATCAACACCTTTTTCCGCCAGGGCACCTTCCAGGAATATGAAGTGAATGCCAGCGGTGGCTCTGAAAAAATGAATTTCTACAGCGCAGTAAACTATTACAAACAAGATGGTATCGCCCGGCGCTCAGGCCTGGAAAGATATTCTCTTCGCAACAATATAGATTTCCGCTCAGAAAGGTTCTCTGCAAACGTTAGTTCCACAATCAACTTTGCGCGCAGCAGTTTTATAGAAGCAGAGAATTCCACAGCAGTTGTAAATCCATTTGCTGCGGCTTATTATGCACTTCCTTATGAGGTTCCGTATATCAACGGAGTGCTGGTTCATCCTGGTCTCGCAGCTTCTTATGGTGTTCTTGACCAGAGAGAAGGAACAGCAGCACTTGAACGGATGTTAGCCACAACCAGCAAAAGAAACGAAATAAAAGGTGTACTGGGTGCAAGCTTTCGGTACAAGATCATAGATGGACTTTCTGCTGTATCTACTTTGGGACTAGACTTTCGTGAACTGATGTCCGAGCGTTACTTTAATCCTAATACATACACAGGAACTCTGCCGCCAGGCGGACAGGGATCTTTCAACGAAACTGCGAATAGAGAAATAAGGCTGATCGCTAATGGTGGTTTAAATTACAACAAGACGTTTGCTGAAAAGCATCTCGTTGACGTTTCTGCTCTCTATGAAAATATCAAAAATACCACGCGCATCTTCGGTTACACCGGGTACGGCCTCAATCCATTGCTTTCAGGCACCCCTGCAGCTGTTACCCCGGGAAGTGCCACAGGTTTTATTCCGCTGATTAACGGAAGAAGGGACATAAGTGCCCTTCAATCAGTCATCGCGATTGCAAGGTATACGTACAATGACAAGTATACGTTCAACGCAAATTATCGTTATGACGGTTCTTCCTCTGTTCCTGAAAGCAAACGCTGGCATTCATTCTATTCTTTCGGGGCTTCATGGAATGCTTTAAAGGAGTCGTTTATGGAAAACAGTACGGTGCTGTCTGACCTGCAGCTTCGCGCCAGCTATGGCATTAGCGCAAGTCCATTCTCCAGTTCATTCGGATATCTTCCCACTTATTCAAGCACCGGCGTGAGATACGGTGGTGTTGCCGGCCTCGCTTTAAGCCAGATCGGAAATGATACCTATGACTGGGAGTACGCAAAATCCACCAACATCGGCGCAGACTTCAGTGTGCTCAAAAAGAGAATCCGCGGTAGTGTGGATGTCTACGTCAAGAAAACGGAAAATCTATTCATCAGCCAGCAATTGCCGGCCGAAGCTGGAGCAACTTCATTAAATATTAATGCCGGAACCATGCAGAACAAGGGTATCGAAGTTGCTCTTTCCGGAGACATCATTACCGGCTCGAAATTCCGCTGGTCTGTTGGTGGTAACGCCAGTTACAATAAAAACGAAATTACTTCTCTCGGCCAGGTGAATGAGTTCCCTTCAGGGACTTCTATTATCAGGGTGGGCCTGCCTTACGGAACTCACTATATCGTAAAGTGGGCGGGAGTAGATGCGGCAACGGGCGAGGGCCTGTATTATAATCGCGACGGGACTATTACCACCGCCTACAACTCTTCCACTCAGAGCGTAGCCGATTTCGGAAGCTATCTTCCCAAATACCAGGGTGGATTTAATACTTCATTTAGCTATGGCGGTTTCTACCTGGAAGGTTTCTTCTCTTTTGCAGCCGGTAACAAAAGATTCAACAATGAAGATTATTTCAACGAGAATGCCTCCTTCGCAACCAGCAATCAATCTATCAAGGTATTGGAAAGATGGAGGAAACCAGGCGACGTTACCAATATCCAGAAATTTGGAACTGCCCGCAGGTTCTCGTCAAAAGACATCCAGGATTGCTCATTCGTTCGTTTCAGAAATCTGAACATCGGCTACAATGTTCCGAAGGAAATGATCGCACGCTATGCCAGGTTCTTTTCTGCCCTGACCATTTACGCGCAGGGTCAGAACCTGTTCACCTGGACAAACTGGCGGGGATTTGATCCGGAAGACAACAACAATATCTCCACATTTGAATACCCTGCTGCAAGAACTTACACGCTTGGCATCAACGTATCCCTGTAAAAAAATAAGAAAAAGAAACTCATGAATCTGACTAATAAAATACTGGTAATATTCGCAGGGATGGTCCTTGCCAGTTCCTGCTCCAAACAACTGGCTCTTCTTCCATCGGATTCCGTTGTTGAAAGCCTGGCCTTCCCTACAGTGGCCAGTCTTGAGAGAGGGATCATCGGTGTTTATGCTCAATTTAACGGCGCCTATGATGATGAGATATATGCTTCAGCTTTATATTCAGATGAGGCGACTCTGCCAACTGAAAATAATACGGGTCGAGGTGTTGCCACCTATCGCTGGCAAGTCGATCCGGGTGACGGTGATGTCACGTCAGCCTGGTTCTCCTATTATTTTGCTATCGACCGTGCCAACAGGGTGCTTGCCGCAGCAGATAAGATCAAAGGGATAAATGCAACAGAAGAGTCACAAAGACTCAGAATAAAAGGTGAGGCCCTGGCATTGCGGGCTTTCGGCCATCTTCAGCTCATGATCAATTATTCTGAAAATTACGAACTGACTTCACTTGGTGTCGCATACATGGAAAAATCGGAGATCTCGAAACCATCACGTATCACGGTAGGTGCCGATATTACAAAAATCAATGCCGATCTCACATTGGCTGCAACACTGATTCCATCAACTTTCACTTCGACTAGCTCATCAAGAATTACACAAAACGTACTCTATGCAATCAGGGCGAGGACCGCCTTATATGCTAAAAACTGGGATGATGCCATTGCTGCTTCCACCTCGGCGATCAATGCCGTGCCCCTGGCAAGCAGAGCTAATTATCCCCTGATATGGACCGACAAATCTGTGGCAGAAGTGATCTGGAAAAATGTAAGGGATGTTTCCCAGGAAAGAATTGGAGATACCTATTACGACAGATCGCTCGCAAAAATCATGTACGGACCATCCAGCGAACTAGCTAGCTCCTTTACAACTACTGATATCAGGCTTGCCAGTACTGTGCTTTCCAGAGGTGCCGGTCGCAACTCGTTGGGGAAATATATCGGTGGTGATGCGAACGAGCCAAACCGTGCCGATGTAAAAGTCTTCAGAACGGCAGAAATGTACTTGATAAGGGCGGAAGCTTATGCAGAGAAAGCCAATTTAACTGGAGCAGCTGCTGATTTAAATGGACTCCGCGCAGCGAGGATCAGTCCTTACGTGCCACAGGTTTACACAGACAAGCCATCATTTATCACTGAAGTGATTCAGGAAAGATTTAAGGAGCTGGCATTTGAAGGACAGCGAATGTCTGACCTGAAACGCCGACTGCTTCCGGTGACGCGCCTGGCTGTTGACGCAATAAATGCGCTGGGTGCAGTAACCCTCAATCCTGCAGATAAGGTCTATTATTACCCCATTCCTGATAGCGAGATAAAGGCCAATGAAAATATGGTTCAAAATCCAAGATACCGTTAATAAATTTGTCGAATCCCTTCAATTAAAAGTATATGAACATAAAATTCAGCGCGTATATCATCCTGTTTGCCGGTCTTGCCATCGGCATACAGTCCTGCAAAAAAGAACCGCTGGTTACTGCGCCACCAGTGTCTGAATTTCTCTCCCCGGCAACCGGCTCATTTTTTATTACAAGCGCAGTTGGTTCAACTTTCAAAATACCTGTTGGAGTGTCTTCAGTTTCCAGCGTTGACCGAACCATCACCTACACCGTTAAGTCGCCAACCGGTGCAGCTTCAGGATCCCAGTACACTCTTGGAAAAGCCACGGTAACCATTCCCGCCGGGAAAGCTACAGATTCAATCGTTGTCAACGGAATTTTCGCCGGTTATGCAGGAAGCAGGGTTGATACACTGATATTTACCATGTCGGGAGGCGACGTTCAGGCTTCTACGTTTGCCAATGTTTACACGCTGGTGCTGAGGAAGTCTTGTGATGTAATAGGAGCGAATATCATCGGCGACTATTCAAATTCAACTGACACATACAACGGAACTGCCAGTACAATGCCCAATTACAAGGCGACAATTTCAGATTTCAAAGCCATTAATTCCACTTCGGCCACGGTAATCATCAGGAACATTGGAGCCACTTCCGATAATGGCTGGGGGCCATTTGATGTTTCAGATGGCGCAATCACTCCCGGAATAACTGCAACCCTTAATTATGCTGACCCAGCAAATTTAACGGTAACCATTGCAACCCAGAGTTACTTCGACGGCGGATTTCCTTCCATAACAACCATTACCGGAACAGGAAAATTTTCTTCCTGCGACAACACTTTTGTCATTTCGTGCAGTGTAAAATATGGGGGAAATGGCAATACCTATAAGCACGTATCCTATCTCAACAGGTAAAAACTGATTAGTATAATTAAAAAAGGGCGGCCCATTTGAGCCGCGCTTTTTTAATTATACCAAAATCTTATTTTAATACCTCCGATAATTTCTTCTCAAGATCAAAACCCCGCAGATTTTCTGCGATCACGGTTCCTGAAGGATCGATGAGCACATTGAACGGGATACCGTCGAATTTGTACACATCCACTGATTTGCTATCCCAGGCTTTCAGATCACTCATATGATTCCAGGTGAGTTTATCCTGTTTTATCGCATCAAGCCATTTGGTTTTGTCCTGGTCAAGAGACACTCCCAAAATAGTAAAATTCTTGTTTTTATACTCGTTGTAGGCCTTAACTACATTGGGGTTTTCCTGGCGGCAGGGGCCACACCAGCTTGCCCAGAAATCTACCAGCAGGTATTTTCCTTTGAAAGAAGAGATAGATACAGCATTGTTTTCCATGCCGGGCATGGCCAGGTCCGGAGCCGCCTTTCCCACCCAGGAGTTTTGTGATGGCGACGCAGGTGCGCCTGCCTGGGTCTTCTGCTTCTCATAAGTGCCTTTAACGGATTTCAGCATCTCATGCTCTGGAAATTTTTTCACCACCTCATCCAAAGAGCTTTCGAATTCCGCTTTGGGAAAGGAGCGCGAAGCCCAGCTCAAAGCAAAAAGACTCAGTGCCGGATGGCTGCTGCCCGAGATGAAACTTTTAAGATATTGATTCAGTTTTGCCAGGTCTTCGTTTTTCCTGTTCGTGGCTATGATAACCAGGCTGTCTGAAGCGCCCATCTGCTTCAGGCTGTCAATTTGGGCAAAAGACTTGTTGGCATCGAAAGTGCGCTGGCTGTACATCAGGATAAAATCCTTGAGGCGCCGGCTTGCATCCGATCCGGTAACCGAATAATAATCATCGTGTTTCGAAAGATCAATATTTACGTTGATCTCGTCGGCATCATTGATCACCAGCAA
>JBDTEB010000357.1:0-8628 GCA_039922795.1 Chitinophagaceae bacterium | reverse complement strand
CGCAACAGATTCAGCTGATGAAACTGCTGCAGGTGCCTACTGCAAATCTTGAAGAGCGCATCAAGGAAGAATTGGAAGAGAATCCGGCACTCGAAGTGAGCGAGGAAGATCATGATGAAAATTATGAAGACCAGGGCGAAGTGCTTCCCGATGGCGAAGATGAGGATTATGAGAAAGACAGCAGCGAAGAAGATTATGGCAATCTTGACCTGAGTGACTATCTTAATGATGGTGATGATGAGGTGGGCGACTATAAATTAAGAGATGAAAATTACCCTGAGGCGGACGACAATAAGGTTATACCCTACAGGGTAGAAACCACTTTTCATGATATACTCGCTGATCAGCTCGGGATGTTGAAGCTGGACGAAAGAACATTAAAAATTGCCGAGCAAATCGTCGGAAGCATTGATGATGACGGCTACCTGCGCCGCGAAACGGCATCCATCCAGGATGACCTGGCCTTTCGCCAGAATATTGAGGTGAGCGAAATGGAAATTGAAACGCTCATCAATAAAATCCAGCAATTCGATCCCGCTGGCGTTTGCTCGCGCAACCTGCAGGAATGCCTGCTGTTGCAACTTTCCAGAAAGATCCACGAAGGTAAAAATGTAAAGCTTGCCATCGAGGTACTGTCCAACTACTTTGACGAGTTTACCAAAAAACATTACGATAAAATTCAACGTGGTCTTTCGCTCACCGATGAACAGCTGCGTGAAGTAATCAACCAGATCATCAAACTTAACCCGAAACCCGGAGGAAACGTAGCAGAGTCAAATACAGGCGAGAGTTACGTGATCCCGGATTTTTTTGTGATGAATAACAGTGGTAAACTGGAGATTACACTAAACTCAAAAAATGCTCCTGATTTGCGCATCAGCGAAGGGTATCGCGATATGTTGCGTGATTACGATCGGGGTGCCAAGAAAGATAAACGTCAGAAAGAGGCGGTGATCTTTATAAAACAGAAAATCGATGCCGCCAAATGGTTTATCGATGCCATCAAGCAACGACAGCACACCCTGCTGAGTACAATGGAAACAATACTTGCCTACCAGTTTGACTTTTTTCTTACCGGTGACGAGACTACCATGCGCCCGATGATCCTGAAGGATATCGCTGAGCGAACCGGGCTTGACATTTCAACAGTAAGCCGGGTTGCCAACAGCAAATTCGTGCAAACGGAATTTGGGACTTATCGGCTGAAATTTTTCTTTAGTGAATCGCTCAGCACGGATAGCGGGGAAGAAGTGTCCACTCGTGAAGTTAAAAAGATCCTTAGCAATATGGTGGAAGCGGAAAGCAAGAAAAAACCACTCAGTGATGAAAGATTGACAGAGCTGCTTCAGGAAAAGGGATATAATATTGCAAGGCGAACCGTGGCCAAATACCGCGAGCAGCTAAATATTCCTGTAGCAAGGCTTCGTAAAGAACTATAAGATGATCCCTGAAAAAATTAACGGCGACCCTGATGGTGCTGCGTTCTATACCGAGCGGCGGGATGATTTTGAAACAGAAGACGACAGGGTGATCATTCCCCAGCCGCTATTATTAAAAATTTTTGGCCAGCTTTTTTCCTATCTTTTTCATCCTTTATTTATTCCTGGTTATGTAACTGCTTTTTTGCTTTACATACATCCATATGCATTTGCAGGATTTGGCGAACACCTTAAAATGCTTCGTCTGATTTCTGTTGTTCTACTGACGGCATTCTTCCCGGCTTTTTCAGTTTTTCTTTTAAACAGGCTTGGGTTTGCCGATTCTATCTTTCTAAAAACCCGGAAAGAAAGGATCATCCCGTACATCATTTCAATGTTTTTTTATTTCTGGATCTTCTACGTATCCCGGAATCTGCAGGGTAGCCCAAGTTTATTTGTGACTTTTCTGCTGGGATTATTTATTTCTTCTATTGCTGCACTGATGGCGAATATCTACTTCAAGGTGAGTATGCATGGTATTGCTATGGGGGTAATGATGGCATTTTTTGTCATGATCGCAATGGAAGGCAGTTTTGCAATGGGCCTTTACCTGTCGATCGCTGTTCTAATAGCCGGACTCGTATGCACTTCCCGGATGATCGTTTCCAATCATTATCCATTTGAAATTTATGTGGGATTTCTGCTGGGTGTTTTTTGTGAACTGATAGCGCTGGTTTTTACCTGAAAACTCATCTCGTGTTAACTGATATCTGCCTTATCGAATGGTATTAGGTCTCGTAAATACGTCAACAGAAAGTTCCGACGGCCGATGATGTCCAGCTTTCAAAGAGGAATAACTCAGGACTAGCTGTTAATCAGCTTTGAATGACGGAGATAGCCTTTATCCGGATGATAAATGAAAAGGCAGCTTCCATTTTTTATCGCTTTTATGACCAGCGCAGTTTCTGCAGAAGGAATGGCCGGGCAGCCGTAGCTTCTTCCGCAACAGTTATTATACTTCAAGAAATCCGGGCCGACATATTCTGATCCGTGCACAACGATATTCCTGAAGTCCGCCTTATCATTGTAGCCTTTCTCCAGTCCCTGAATTTTTAAAGAAAGTCCATGACCGCCCTGGTAAGTACTTTTAGTAAGATAGAAACCGAGGCTGCTTTTCAGGGATTCGGGTTTATTTGAAAATGAGTTGGCAAATTCGGCACCACTATTTCTTCCATGAGCCACGTACGTATTCAGAACCAGTTTTTTATTCTTTACATCAATAATGTAGAGGCGCTTTTTGCGGGAAGACTGACTGAAATCGCAGATAGAAAGAATTCCTTTGTCAAGGAGACCTTTTGCCATCAACGTGTTGTATCCTCTCAGGGCATATTCCAGCGCTTTCTCGCTAAGACCTTTCTTATCGAGGTCGAGGCTGTCATTAAGTACCTGAGCCTGGAGTGCAACAGTGTTCACCGCTGTATGGCCAGGAAATGCAGCAGCTGAATCTGCTGCTTTCGCCATGAAGTAGGCTGATGAAAGTTGTTTTTTTCCGGAAATGAAAAATGGCATTGCCATAAGAGACAATATCAATCCCGTTTTTCCTACTTTTTTTATGGAGAAATGCATGGATTCGTTTAGGGTTCACATTACAACGAAGAAATTCGGTTAAAAATTATCTGAAATTTTATTGCCCTCACAGGCAAAACCGGTTCTTGGAAGGAGAACGCGAATGTAATGTTCAAGTTTTACAGAGTGTCCTAAAGAATGGTTAAAGGAGTCTTTGCTTATAAAAACTGTGATGGGAAACCGTGGAATAACGTCAATATTGAGAACGCTTTTTAAAACGAAGAAAATCAGAGACTGGAAGGTTTTGTCAGAAGGTAAAACAGAAGATGTGTTTTAAATAGGATCAGTTGGTAGAAATTCAAAGATTAAAAGCCCTTTCCTTCGGAGCATAGAAACCCCCTAGTTACCCTTCGGTTGATGCCGCGGGTATAGCCACTATAAACTACAGCCGGCTCAAGATCCAAAAAATTATACAAGAAAAAGTTTGATCATCTAGACCGAGAGTACCGTACTGATCATCGCATCCACTTCAGCAGGTGTTTCTGAAATTTCTATACCCCAGTCCTTTGAAAGGTACATTACGGTAACAATTTGACCGGACTCAAGCTGTTTCGCGTAGTAATAGAGAATTTGATTGGCGTTAACGTGAACTACTGTACCTGCAAGATTGAGCTTGATGAGTAATGGCTTCATATAATTGTTTGACAGAACTGAAAGATACCCATATTTACGGGTGGTTTAAGATTATCTCGAAAAACTCTGCCATCAGTAAAGGATAATAAATCGTAACCGGGTAAATAGCATGAATGCCCTGCCCATGCTGAAGATAAAACTAATTTCGGGCTATCATGTTGAAACTCAAATATATAACAGGCGTTAGGGAACTACTTACAAACGGGGAGAGTTTTCTACATTGCCGGAGATCTATCTTACAGGAGTTCTTTTATGGATCTGTCGATCTGGGAAATTCTTTCAGGATTTAGTTTATAATACACAAACTTTCGATCACGTTCAGTTTTTACTATACCTGCTCTGCGCATAATTGCAAGATGTTGAGAGGCAACAGATTGTTCCAACCCGAGCCTCCCGTAAATCTCGCTGACAGTGAGTTTACTATTGTCCTCCAGCAACAGAAATATTTTTTGTCTTAATTGATGATTTAGGGCTCTGAAAATGATGGCTGACTTTTTTAGGAGAAGAAAGTCTATCTGGATTTTCTCGATTGGGTGCATACGATTTGAATTTTTCATAAATGCTTTATCCTAATACAACTTTTTCCGACAAACAATCGTTGCAAATGGCAAATAATTCTTACCTTTTTGATGTTCTCGCTAAAAGAAGTAATTAAAATCATTCATAAAATTCCGAAATGACCGTATTACCAAATCATCTAAAGTATTAAGATAAAGATAATAGAAATATTCATCGTGAGTGGTACATATATTGTAATATTTTATATCTAAGACAGTTAGAGTTTGCGTTTATGAAAAATGATATGGCAAAAGATTTACAAAGCGAAGATCCTGAAATCGATTTCAAGAAGATTCAGGAGATCATTTATTGGTCAACTAAATGGGAAGTTTCCCCCAATCAACTTATAAAAGCGTATACGGCTACTCAAAGTCGGGAGGTTAAAAAGCTGGAAGAATATCTTCGCGAGGAAGGTTTTGCTATTTAATATGGCAAGCGAAACCTGGGCGAAAGCCACTTTTGAATAGTCGAGACCGAGTAGCATTTAATGCGATTCAAAATTTTTCCCGATAATCACTTGCTCATTTGTTCCAGCTTTTTCTGCATGGAAAACATTTCGTCTCTTAGCCGCGCGGCTTCCATAAAATCAAGATCTTTTGCAGCTTTTTCCATTTCACGTTTTACCTGGGTTATCGCTTTCTGCATTTGCGGGATAGTCTGATAGGCGGCCTGTTCTTCAGCCGCCATGCCAGTCACAGGATCGCCATCGACAGCGTAAGCAGATTTTGGATCATAACCCTTAATCTCCAGCACTGCAGTTTGGGCAAGCACCTGCTCGATGCTTTTGCTCACGGTAGTTGGGGTAATATTATGCTCTTTATTAAACGCTTCCTGTTTCTCTCGCCGACGGTCGGTTTCGTCTATCGTTTTCTGCATGCTCTCCGTCATCTTGTCGGCATAAAAAATAACCAGTCCCCGCACATTTCTTGCGGCCCTTCCTGCAGTTTGGGTGAGCGATCTTTCATTACGCAAAAAGCCCTCTTTATCGGCATCAAGAATAGCCACCAGTGACACTTCCGGCAGATCGAGTCCCTCACGCAGCAGGTTAACGCCAACGAGCACATCTATTTCGCCCAGCCTTAGCTGGCGAAGAATTTCCACGCGTTCAAGCGTATCAACTTCGCTATGTATATATTTCGATTTGATGTCGATCCGGTGCAGGTATTTGTCCATCTCTTCGGCCATACGTTTGGTGAGCGTAGTAACCAGTACGCGATCACCCATAGTAACGCGTTTATCAATTTCATTTAGCAGGTCATCCACCTGGTTGATACTTGGCCTGATCTCTATCGGAGGCTCGAGTAACCCGGTTGGCCTTACCACTTGCTCAACTACAATACCGCCCGTTTGTTCCAGTTCATATTCTCCCGGTGTGGCAGAAACATAAATCGTCTGGTGCAACATCGATTCAAATTCATGGAAGTTCAGCGGGCGGTTATCGAGCGCGCTGGGCAACCGGAATCCGTAGTCGACAAGAACCAGTTTTCTGCTCCTGTCACCGCCATACATACCGCTGATCTGTGGAACAGTCTGATGGCTTTCATCTATCACGCACAAAAAATCTTTGGGGAAATAATCAAGCAGGCAGAATGGTCTCGTGCCGGGTGTTCTCCGATCAAAAAATCTTGAATAGTTTTCTACGCCGTTGCAGTATCCGAGTTCACGGATCATTTCAACATCATAATTAACGCGTTCGCTTAAACGCTGCGCTTCAATAAACTTTCCGCCGCTTTTAAAATAATCCACTTGTGCCGCGCACTCATCCTGTATCTCATATAATACCTGCTGCAATTTATCTTTCGGAGCGAGGTAAAGGTTTGCGGGAAATATCGCCGCATCAGGCACACGCATGATGCGCTTGCCTGAAGACAGTTCGAGTGTTTCGATGCTTTCAATTTCATCGCCAAAAAATGTCACTCGCAATCCATGATCCACATAGGGAAGATTTATATCTATGGTATCTCCTTTTACACGAAAGGTGCCCCGCGCAAAATCTCCCTGTGTGCGTGAATAAAGTGCATCAACAAGACTATGTAGAAAACCCTGGCGGGAAACCATTTCACCCTCATGGATCCTGGTAATTCCGCTTTCAAACTGAGCGGGGTTACCTATACCATAGATGCAACTAACACTTGCCACAACGATCAGGTCACGACGTCCGCTAAGCAACTCTGTCGTTGCATGAAGCCTTAGCTTGTCAAGCTCTTCGTTTATCGAAAGATCCTTTTCAATATACACATCGCTCACCGGCATGTATGCTTCAGGCTGATAATAATCATAATAGCTTACAAAATAGCCTACAGCGTTATTCGGGAAGAATTGCTTGAACTCCCCGTAGAGCTGGGCTACCAGGGTCTTATTGTGCGTCAATACAAGGGTCGGTCTCTGCACATTTTGAATCACGTTGGCAATGGTAAATGTTTTACCGGAACCTGTAACGCCGAGCAGGGTCTGCTGTTTTTCTCCTTCCCGCAAGCCACGGGTTAATTGCTCGATAGCCTGCGGCTGGTCGCCGGCAGGCGAATATGGTGCGTGAATTTTAAACGACATGAAGGTTTCGGATGAAGCTCAAAATTACTTCTTAATAGCTTAAGATCAGGGTTCAGGCATTGCTGATTTTTTAGATATATCCAGAGAATCAGCGCGTCTCCTTGCATTTTTCAACGCCTTTTTGAAAGGATCCCAGCTTACCTTCGTTTTGCCATCCTCCCCTGATTTTGCCCGCAGGAAAAGACTAATACCTGTCCTGCTATTTATCCCCTTATTCCTGGGTGTAAAACTGTCGTTCCTTTTAGCCAGGTTACTCATTGGAATCTGGATACTGATATCAGTACCCTTTTCCAGATCGTAGATTCCCTGCACAAACATGGTCATCACAGAAGACTGGATCTCCATTTTTCCCAGTTTAATCTCAGACCCGTTTATATCCAGCCGCTCCTTTAAATCAGCAAAATGAATGTCAGAAAAATCCCTGTTTTTAAAAGCTGTCCGGGATATTTTCTCAAGCGGCTCGAATTTCTTGAGTCCGCCCTCACGAAGAAGCAGATCAACCCTTCCTTTAAGGCTGTTATTTACCAATTCAGCTTTGTCAGTTATACTGCCCGAAATATTTGAAGAAGCAGTTAATTTTCCTTCGATGTTATGGTCTGTAATGCCATCCTGATTAAAGTTGTTGAAAGAACTAAAGACTTTTTTAACGTCCACGTCTCTCATGTCAGCATTGAAACTGAAATCATTGTTGCCGGGAAGCTGTTTTAAAATACCGCTGAAACTCATCGAACCACCGGCATGGTCCAGTTGAGCTTTTTTCAAAACAATTTCATTACCGGTCATTCTCGCCTCTGCAAAAACTCGGGTCGCGTCAAATTTTTTATAGGTTGCTTTCTGCGCGCTGATCTTTACCTCGACAGTGCATTTATTCAGCATCTGGTCAATCTGGTTAAAGATCCGAAGTGTTTTTCTCTTTGAGTGCGCGATTGTCTTTAGCCCGCTTCTTTTTCCGACGAATGAGATAAAATCATTCAAATTCAACCGTGATGATTCAATATTCCAGTTTAACAGTAACCGTTCAGGATTTTTGTCGATCAGCGAAGTAAAGTTCCTGATCTCTCCGTTCATTACCATTTCGCTGCTGCCAGATTTCACAGCGAGTTGTTTTACCCAAACGTCTGTATTATCTAGTAAGATTGAACCTTTTACGTCGGATAAAACCAGATTCCTCGGGATGTATCTTAAAGACGCGTTGGTAATGGCGATGCTGCCAAATACACTTGCCGAGGAGGTGTCGCCAACGATCATCAATCCCTTATACCTTATATCTGCCTTGCAGGAGCCCTGCAGAATTTCTATGGTAGATCCCGACATCATTTCATTTAATTTATCCAGGCTAAAATCTGCCAGAATCCGCGTTTTTAATTCGGGATGAAGCAGGTTTACAATGCTTGTACTGTCAGCACGTAGCGGAATGCCTTCAAGGCTTCCCGAAAATCCGGTAAATTGAAAGCCGGAATTTTCGTCATTGTTCGGTTTCAATTTGTCAAACTGGTTTGTAAAATTTGCTTTGCAAACCACGTTTGCAAACTGCCCTGCTTTTGTACTCACCGAATTGCCGTTAAATAACACGTCAATATTCACCAGAGGAATTCGGTTTGGCAGCAGCCGTCCGTCTATTATCGCTTTTACATCGATGGGTTTTTCAACAGTAAAACTGTCCAGCCTTCTCGCGATATTCCCGGAGACCAGCGTTTTACCTTTTTGATATAAAAGTTTTTCCGACTTGATTTCCAGATAATACAACGGTTTTTCCCCACCCAGCTCAAAATGACCGGTAAATAAAAAAGGATGGTTATCGACACCAAGCTTAATTGCGTTAAAGACAAGGTCTTTTTTGCTT
>JBDTEB010000356.1:0-6388 GCA_039922795.1 Chitinophagaceae bacterium | reverse complement strand
TGATATGGCCGGCGTTGGATTTCCTCCTGAGAAGGGTACCAGCAGTGTGCCTGGCCAGGTGGTACAAGTCACCTGTGGCGGACAAATGCCGCCTGTTGGATTGGTATAATAAGTCGTTCCGACTTTCAAATAATTCGCCCCGGTTGGAAATGAAGTAATAGTGATGCTTGCTATTGATCCATCGGCATCCGTAATGTTGAAAGAGGCGTTGGGAATAGTGTAACCATTGAACCCGCCAGGATTTGACTGATTTCCCAAAGTGCTGCTTGTGGCAACGGGAGACTGCTCGATACCAAAACCCACTGCAGTTAAGGTTGCGGACAGGTTGGTTATACTCACCGAAGGAGCTATCGTATTGAGACCTGTTACCAAAGTGGCTGCGTTGGTCGTACTTACTCCCGTATATCCTGCGGCAAGTTTTGAAGTGATGCCACTGGCAGCAGAACCTGCTACGGGAGCTGATGCTGCGCTCACAATTCTCACGTCATAATTGTTTGAACCCGCGATACCTGCAAAAGTATATCCTGTGGCTGTAGCTGCGATTGCTTGTGATGCATAAACAGTCGGCGCACCCGAATAGGTGTTGGAAGTCTGTACCAGCACCGCATAGAGTGCCTCGCCGGCGTTGGTCGCAATGGTATAATTTTCACCCGCGTCTTTTATGGCGTTGCCATTAATATCCTGCCAGACGGAACCGCCTACGCTATATTGACTGGTCGTTACAAATGGAATGGTCAGGTTGCTGCTTCCACCAGCCGCCAACTTCGGTATCTGAAAAGAAGTTCTAATTTTTCCCTTGGTGCGAATATAAATCTGTTAAATATGTTAACATTTTATTTGGTTCGGATATTTAGTGCGGAAGAGAGGGAATATTAAATTATAAGGGTAAGTGATTAAAAGGTTTTAAGGAAAAACCTCCTGTCTGTAAGTGGTTCTTTTAAAGGGTATAAATAATATACCGTAAGTAAAATTAGTTGTATTTAATTAACCCTGGGAATGCAAAGTATGTATGTTCATTACTAAACTGTTTAGTATTAAACTAAACCCTTTAACCTTGAGCTTTCCGTATGAAAACTAAATTCTAAGCAATGCCTAAACGTAAAAGTAAAAAATAGTATAATATTTTTAACAGAAGAAATTAAAGCAACATAGATATTTGGATATGGGAAATAAAAAAATCGTCCTTGCTGTAATGGCGTATTTGATTCAAACTGCTGGTAGGATAGAGGGCAAAGCACAATCCAAAAGTCAACGGGAAACAAAGGTGGTTTTTAAGTCTATGATTACACAAATTATTTTACCAATAGCCTGCATGATTATTATGCCTGTTTTGCTGTTTTCGCAGAAAGAAGAAGGCTTAGTCAGGCCCAATATCATTTATATCATTGTTGATCAATGGCGGGCCCAGGCGACAGGTTATTCAGGCGATAAGAATGTATCAACTCCCAATCTTGACAGGTTAGCTGCACAAAGTGTAAATGTGAAGAATGCAATTTCAGGGATGCCCGTCTGCACACCCCATAGAGCCTCTTTAATGACCGGACAGTATCCTTTAACAACCGGAGTATTTATGAATGATGTAATGTTAGATACATCCAAAACGACCATTGCAAAGATTTTCAAAATAAATGGATACAATACCGGTATAATCGGCAAATGGCACATTGATGGACATGGCAGGGATCGTTATATACCAGAAAACAGGCACCAGGGATTTGATTATTGGAAAGTGCTTGAGTGCACGCACGATTATAATAATTCCTTCTACTACTCTGGAAACTCAAATGAAAAATTACAATGGGATGGATATGACGCTATCGCGCAAAGTAATGACGCATCCCGGTATATTGAGAATCAGGCAAAAACCGGTAAGCCTTTCATGCTATTTATTTCATTAGGACCACCACATGATCCATATCAATCAGCACCTAAAAAATTCAGGGATCTTTATGAAAATAAAAACATTGCTTTAAATCCAAATGTTCCCGCCGATTTTCGTGATAAAGTTCAAAAAAGTTTAAAGGGCTACTATGCACATATTTCGGCGCTGGATGAATGTATAGGAATGATCTGGCAAAGTATAAAAGATGCCGGAATTGAAGAGAATTCCATACTTGTATTTACTGCAGATCATGGTGATTTGATGGGAGCGCATGCACAGTTCAATAAACAACAACCTTACGAAGAAAGCATCCGGGTTCCCTTTCTGTTGCATTATCCTTTTGCGTTTGGTAACCTTAGTAAAGTTTCTTCAGTGCTTTTAAATACACCTGATGTTATGCCTACGGTGTTAAGTATGGCTCACATTTCAATTCCTCCCTCAGTTGAGGGTAAAGATTTATCGAAAATTATTTCAGGAACGGAAAAAGATAATATTGATGGAACCTTGATAAGCTGTGTGCAGCCGTTTGGACAATGGGACCGTAAAGCAGGTGGAAAAGAGTATCGTGGTATTGTAACAAAACGATATACGTTTGTTAGAGATCTACATGGTCCATGGTTGTTATTTGATAATATTTCGGATCCGTTTCAAATGGATAACTTAATCAATCAAAGGACTTTTAAGAAAGTTCAGAAAAGCCTTCAAAAAAAGCTGGCGAAACTGCTTGCTGAGCGAAAGGATGATTTTAAGCCGGGAATGGATTATGTAAAGAAATGGCATTACGTCGTCGATGAAACCGAAACAGTACCTTATGTAAAAATAAATTATGAAGGAAAACCGATTGTATGGTAATGTGAAAAATGGCAGCCCGCAGCCACAGGACAGTTCAGTGAATGAATCGATGATTGCATAGGCATTGCCTGCAAATAGTTCCTCATTTATTGGTCAGTGTCACCTGGGATCCGCAAAAAATTCATGTTCGCCTAACTGGAATTTTTTAATCGATGAATCTGATAAACACGCTCATTAATGAAAGTCTCCAAATATTTTCTTGCATACTGCTGCTTGTTCATCTTTTTATCTGTCACCCTGATTCCAGGTTTTGCCGCAGCACAGGGCAATGAAATTGTTCAGTTAGACCTTACCAGAGTAAACGAATTGAATGCGGTTGCCTTGCCTGCCGGCGGATGGCAACTAACAACTAATGGTAAAGATCCATGGATACAGACTAAACCATTAATCTCAACCAGAACAACTGGGCAGAGCGTGCTCGCTTTCGAATATTTTTGTCCAAAGGGTTTAGACCAATTGCAGGTTTTCTTTGGTCCCGTTTTTAGTAGTAAACATATGAAGCTCGTAAGTAACGTGGGCTTAGCGGAAGGGTGGGTGGGATATACCATTGAATTGGCGGCGGAGATAAAAGAATGGGGTAAACCCGGAGACAGGTTACGTCTTGATTTTGGAACCAAATCAAATGTTGATATACAAATAAGAAATATTGTTCTGAGGTCAATGACCGCGCAGGAGAAGAAGAGAGCTGTAACCCGCGACGCTAAAAAAATGGCTGAAAAGCAGATGGAAGGCAGACTGAAAGCCTATCTTTCTAATGAGTTCACATCAGACGTATCTGAAGTTAATGTTGGTGATTCCATGATCAACATTAAAGGGAAAACAACAATTGCAAAGAATGTTTATTTATGTGAGGTTAGTCCTTACCAGGATGTAACGGAAGAAAAGGTTTTTGATACCCCATTACCAATCAAATCAGCGTTGTTCGATTTTAAAGTGCCGCGTTTCATCAAAAAAAATGGCTTTAAATATGACAGGCTCTTATCAAAATGGGTCATCGCAAAAAAGGTAAAAGATGGCTATGAATTATTGTCACACGCCCGTTTTCCTGGTGAGATAAAAGCAAAATACGACTTACCAAAAGAAGTCGCAAAAGGCAGAAAAGGTATCGGGGGATTTAGCATTAATCGTGGTCATACGTCAGATCTTGATGACTTAAACATTACCAGCGCAACGGTTAATATTTGGTTTAGCAAATTTATGTTTACCAAACCGGGAGAGGGCAGAATAGAACACAGCTATAATGGAAAGTCTTACTATTTCAGGCAGAGGGATGTAGCGCTATTCGATTCTACTTTCCTGGCCACTTCCCGCAAAGGAATTGTTACTGCAGCTATTTTGTTGGTAGATAAGGCAGAAAAATGCCCCGATCCTGAAATTGGAAGATTACTACAGCATCCTGATATGGACCCCGCAGGCATTTATAGCATGCCCAACATGACCAATCCGGCGAGCGTGAATTGCTATGCTGCTGCCCTCGATTTTTTAGCAAGTCGGTATAGCCGTCCCGACAAAAAGTATGGGAGGTTGAACCATTGGATTATGCATAACGAAGTTGATGCGGGTTGGGAATGGACCAATATGGGTGAAAAGACGGCTTCTGTTTTTATGGATACATATATTAAATCCATGCGTTTATGTTACGCCATTGCCCGTAATTACAATCCACATTCAGAAGTATTTATCTCACTAACGCACTATTGGGCATGGACCTCGCACCCCCGCTTTTATCCTTCAAAAGATTTAATGGAAATACTTCTTCAATACACCAAAGCGGAAGGTGATTTTGAATGGGCAATGGCGCATCACCCATACCCGCAATCTTTATTTGAACCAAAAACCTGGCTCGATCAGCAAGTTGATTTTACTTTTAATTCCCCCCTCATTACTTTCAAAAATTTAGAGGTATTAGATGCATGGATTAAACAGCCTGCTGTTTTATATCAGGGAAAAACAAAACGAACATTGTGGCTTTCCGAAAATGGAACCAACTCTAAAACATATAGCGAGCAGGACTTAAGAGAACAAGCTGCCGGCTTTGCCTACACCTGGAAAAAAATGAAAGTGCTGGATGGTATCGATGGCTTTCAATGGCATAACTGGATAGACAACAGAAACGAAGGTGGATTGAGAATTGGACTACGCCGTTTTCCTGATGATGAAGAAAAACCGGGTGGAACAAAGCCCGTATGGGATGTGTTCAAAGCAGCGGGTACAAAGGAAGAAAATGCGGTATTTGATGTTTATAAGAAAATCATTGGAATTACCGACTGGAGTGAAGTAATTTATAGAGGAGAAATTTTGAAATAGGAAAGGCCTGGAGTTTTAAACAGTGACAGATTACCCGCCGGTATATACGAAGCTTATCGCGAATGGCATTTCTTTTTTGGGATAAGCCAAAGGGAATTATTAATGCAGATGCATTACTTGACGTAGAATTAAATAGGCCAATTAAAAAATATCGGTTAATGTGTATTTTAAAAATGTTTCAATCATTCTTGACCGTGGATTATCACTTTCTGAACCACTTCAGGATTGAATGTTTATCTTACAACTGTAATATTCACCGATGACTCTTTTAGCGGTGGCTTATTTTTTTCCCAAACGCGATGAAGAAAAAATTTAACTCTTGCTAAGCCGGGTTTTATCCCTGTTATAATAAATTCCAATTTCACTTCATACGTACTGGGAATTCTACTTTTTGTTGTTGGTACAGGCGGCACAGTTAGGCCATTTTGAGTGATTTGTATTATATCCTTTCCCTTCTCAATAATATATTCCCAGCTATAACCAGCACTACCCAATTGATCCATTGGCATGCGGTGTTTTTCTCCAACTTTAAGTGTTATGCTAAGCATCTCCAATAATTATTCCTTCATGCCATCCATTACCATCGCGCCAGTAATGCTGTAGTTTATTATTTGTGGTAAGTACTACAATTTCAAGGTTAAATCCAAAACTTCCTTCTATCAGCCCGGCAACAGCCATTACATTGTGTCCGAAAAGGGCACTGTTACGCCAAAGACCATCACTGCTGTTTGCCTTCCACCAATGTTGAACCTGTCCGCCTACAGCCACACAAAGTTCAAAGTTGCCGATACTGTTTTCATTTGGTGCATTATATTGACCTTCGATCATACAAGGGGGGCTGGAAATATTAGAGCCAAAAACAGCTCCCTCATGCCAAGCCATGCCATGATCATTATCGCGCCAAAAATGCTGCATTTGATGAGAGTTATTTACCGCAACCACTTCCAAGTTGCCCTGCACACCATTATGGGTTTGCACTAACGAAGCTCCGCTAAAAGCTATATTTGTTCCAAATTTTACGCCCACATGCCATCCACCTCCATCTCTCCAACAATGGGTTAGTTTATTATCTGATGTACGTACAACCACTTCAAAATTTCCGGGGGCGCCATAGTTTCCCTGCAAAAAACCAGGAATACCTCCCGCATCAACTGGCCCAAAAACTCCTCCATCTTTCCATGCTCCGGCAGCCTGGTCAAACCACCAATGATGGAGCCTGTGTGTGGTAGTTAAATAAACTGCTTCAAAGTTCCGGTTGTAAGTTGTGCCGGTAAATGTAGGGCAGACTGCAGCGTCATTTCCAAATTCAACGCCAGAATGCCATGGTAGTCCTGATGCTGCATTGTC
>JBDTEB010000355.1:0-6147 GCA_039922795.1 Chitinophagaceae bacterium | reverse complement strand
AATACAATATGCACGGCCACATTCAGGCGGTTTGTTGCCGCTTTCTGCTCGCTGATCCCTGCAGTGGTCGGGCTGTAGTCAACGATGGCTCCGCTGATCTCATAGTCGGCATTGTCTCCCTGGATTTGGGTGAGCCTTGTTTGGTTGTTTACTTTCTGTCTCAACTTCTCGGTCAACAGCGGACTGAATTGCGGACTCTTGTACCTGGCCTTGTTCTCAATAAAATTGATTTTTACTGTCTTTACGTCTGGCTCAATATTGACGTCTTTAAAACGATAGATCTTGCAACCGCTCAAAATAAAGGCGCAAAGCAGCAACACTCCCCAAAATCTTTTTACTAGCTGAACTGACATGCAGAGATAAATTTATTCGTCAATATCGTACTCTTTCAACTTACGATACAAAGTGCGTTCACTTATACCCAGGTCCATGCTGGCATCTTTTCGTTTTCCTTTGTGTTTTTTTAAAGCCTTCACGATGAGTTCTTTTTCCTTGTCCATGATATTCAGCGATTCCTCCACATCTTCGTGGGCATGAATCTCATCGTGTTTCAGTAACAGTGGTTGATGACCCTGGTTGTTGCCTGAAGGAGTGCCATTTGCCGGATAATCACTAACCGGATTAAAATCATGCAATATCGAATCTGCCTGGAACGATACAGCCGATGCGGCCGCTCCGGGATTTTTTAGAATATCAACAAACATTTTTTTCAGTTCGGTGACATCTTTCTTCATGTCGAAAAAAAGTTTGTACAAAAGATCACGATCTGAACCATATTCTGCACTGCCATTGGAAGCAGCACTTGACGCAAGAACCGGCAGCCTGTTTATATTGTGTTCGGGAAGAAATGCCCTGAACTGCCTGCCTGTAACATTTTTATCCATTGACAGAACCGACACCTGTTCTGCAATGTTCTTCAATTCACGCACATTGCCTGGCCAGGGATAGTTTATTAACAGCGTTTTGGCGTCGTCATCGAGGTGTACCGGTGCTGTTTTGTATTTCTCCGCGAAGTCGACCGAAAATTTTCTGAACAAAAGAGGAACATCTTCTTGACGATCGCGCAGGGATGGAACCCTGATGGGCACTGTGCTTAAGCGATAATAAAGATCTTCCCTGAACTTGTTGCTGGCACTGAATTCGAACAGGTCTTTGTTTGATGCAGCGATCACCCTCACATCCGTTTTCTGTACTTTACTGGAGCCCACGCGAATGTATTCACCCGTCTCCAGCATACGCAGCAGGCGTGCCTGTGTACCAAGAGGCATCTCGCCAATTTCATCAAGAAATATGGTGCCGCCGTTGACCGTCTCAAAATATCCTTTCCTTGCGTCGAGCGCACCCGTAAAGGATCCTTTTTCATGCCCGAACAGTTCTGAATCGATGGTTCCCTCCGGGATTGCGCCACAGTTGACCGCGATAAAAGGATTATGTTTTCTTGCGCTTAGTGAATGAATGATATGTGAAAAAACTTCCTTTCCCACTCCGCTTTCTCCCGTGATCAGTACTGTGAGATCGGTATTGGCCACCTGTACCGCCACGCTCAGGGCATGATTCAGCGCTGGTGAGTTGCCGATGATTGCGAAACGATTTTTTATACTTTGTAATTCCATTAATTGCTTTTAGGTCTGTTCTGTACAATCGACAAGTTTCAGCTGCTGCCAACCAGGTCACCAATTAAAGTCGCCGATGTACAACTGGAAATTTTTACCACTACGTAGTCGCTTTTTGCGAGCCATGCATTGGTTTTGGGAAAAATAACCAATTTGTTCTGAGAGTTTCTTCCGGCCCAGTAATTATCGCTTTTTTTAGAGTTGCCCTCTATGAGCACTTTAAATTCTTTCCCGATGTCCTGCTCCATGCTTTTTAGCGCATGGATGCGGTGAAGGCTGACGATTTCCTGCAGTCTTCTCTTTTTTATCTCTTCAGGCACATCATCAGTATACCTGCGCGCGGCGAGGGTTCCAGGCCTCTCACTGTAAAAATACATATAGGCATGATCGTAGTGGCAATATCGTATCAGTGAGAGGCTTTCTTCGTGATCTTCCTCAGTTTCTGTGCAAAACCCGGCGATCAGGTCGGTAGAAATGCCGCAGTCGGGGATGATCTCCCTGATCCTGTCCACTTTTTTTATGTACCATTCCCTGGTATAGGTGCGATTCATCAATTGCAACATTCTTGAACTTCCGCTTTGTACCGGAAGGTGAATGTTGTTACAGATATTCTCATGCCTTGCCATGGTAACCAGCACGTCGTCGGTGATGTCTTTGGGGTGGGAAGTGGAGAACCTCACTCTCAGAAGCGGATTAATCATAGCCACTCTCTCGAGTAACATAGCAAAACTCACCGTTTCATTATTCTGGTCATCTGTCCAGTAATAGCTGTCAACATTCTGGCCGAGCAGCGTGACTTCACGAAAGCCCTGTTCGAAAAGTTCTCTGGATTCTCTTACGACAGATACGGCGTCCCTGCTTCTCTCACGACCCCTGGTAAACGGCACCACACAAAAAGAGCACATATTATTGCAGCCCCGCATGATGCTTACGAAAGCGCTGACGCCATTCGAATTCAGTCGTACCGGTGCCAGGTCGCCATACGTCTCATCCCGGCTAAGCAAAACGTTAATGGCTTTTTGGCCAGTCTCAGCTTCCGCGATCAGCGAGGGAAGCGACCGGTAAGCATCCGGCCCCACTACAATATCAACCAGCTTTTCCTCTTCCAGGAATTTGCTTTTGAGTCTTTCGGCCATACAACCCAGTACCCCGACCAGCAATCCCGGGCGCCGCAACTTAAGTTTACGAAATTCGGTCAATCGCTTGCGCACTGTTTGTTCGGCTTTCTCCCGAATCGAGCAGGTATTAAGGAAGATTGCGTCGGCAAGTTCAACATCGTTGGTAGAAGTGTACCCCTCGGTTCCAAGAATGGATGCAACAACTTCACTATCAGCGAAATTCATCGCACAGCCGTAACTTTCAATGAAGAATTTCCTGCCTTCCTTTGCCTCTCCTTGCCCGAAAGAAGGGCTCACGTCCAGCTGGCCGGTTTCATCCAAGTATTTTTCTATAACAACGTCCTTCATTTATTCTTGTTAAGGGGTGCAAATATAATGAATCTGTCGAATCAGTGACAAGTTGGCAGAACTGAAGCTATGGCTAAATCGTTTATCTTCGGCAATAAAGCTTTCAGTTGCGGCGACTACTTTTCCCTATTTTTTTGTTGTGTTCTTCTTTTGCATTTTGCCAGGTATCAACGACTTCCAAATCGGCGATGGGCCTCGTCATCGGAAACCTGGTTGACGCTTCTTCATCCAAAGGACTTCCGGGCTTTACGATAGTCATTCAGCCATTTTCTGATACCAGTAATGGCCGCACCATTCTAAGCGATAAAAATGGGGGATTTGAAGCCGACAGACTTGCTTTCGGTTATTACCGGCTGCTGATCTCGGGTGTTGGCTATGGACTAAAAACCATTGACAGTTTACATTTCAGGACAGAACGTTTTGACTTTAACCTCGGTGACATCAAATTGTCGTCCCAGGCCAGTAACCTGAATGAAGTAATTGTTTATGCAGAAAAACCGCTTATCGAAAGCACAGACGGGAAGATAACTTTCAACGTGGGTGAATCTGCACTTAGTGCGGGAAGCAGTACTACCGAATTGTTGAAGAACATGCCGCTGATCTCGAATGATGCGGAGGGGAAAATCCTTCTTAAAGGCAAAGAGCCCAAAATTCTGATCGATGATAAGCCAACTGATCTTAATGCACAGCAACTTGCTGACTTGCTCGAATCTCTTCCCGGGAGTTCAATCGAGAAGATAGAACTCATGACCAATCCCCCACCGCAATATGCCAATGAAGCGGGCGGAGTGATCAATATCATTACGAAAAAAGGCAAGATAGGGATGACCGGCAGAATCTCTGCCAGTTATGGAAGCAGGGGAGAGGGAAATCTATCCGCGAATATCTCTTACCGGAATAAAAAATTCTCTGCCAATGTTTCCGCAGGCATGGGTGCCAGCCGGCTTTTTGGTGGTGGGAATTCTTACCGCACAAACATTTATGCTGATTCTTCCAACGCGCTGAGCACCTTAAACGGCTTCACCAATAAAAATGTACGGCCAAACCTTAGGGTTTCTCTCGACTACGAAATCAATAAGAAACAGCAGATCAACTTCACCGGGCAGTTTGCCTCCAATTCTTTTGACAACATCAGCCAGACAAATTATACCAACCTGAATTTTGCGACCAATCCATACAGGATCAGCAACAGGAGCAACCATGCGACAGGCAGCAGTTACAACCCGTCTTTTACAGGAACATATACCCTGAAAGGAAAAATCCCCGGTGATGTACTGAGGATCTTTGCGAATTATAATATCGGCGCATCCACTGTTGATCGTGATTATTTTCAGCAGTTTCAAGATGGGAAAGGGATACCTACCGGTGTCGACTCCACGCAGAAACAATCTTCCGAAAATAACAATCAGGGTTATGGGTTGAGAGTCAATTATGACAAACCGATCAAAAAAATAAATTCTTCCTTGTCGTTTGGTGGATTCTTTAACAGGAATGGTTTCGATAATTTGCAGAACACATTTTTCCTGAAAAAGCCCGACAATATTTACACGCCAATACCATTGCTGAGCAACGATTTTAACTTTACCCAGACTATTGGAAATCTTAGGGCCGGTTTCAGCCATGACATTACAAAGACTTTCAAAGTGACGGCGACGCTTCAATCCGAATACACTAAAATCCTTTTTAAATTCAACACCGCTGTTCCCAATAATGGCAATGAATACTGGAGTATTCTCCCTTCGTTTACCGTAAGAAAAGAATTTACCGGTGACTGGAATACTTCCCTGAATTATCGAAAGAACATTCGACGTGCAGGAATTGATGAACTTAACCCGAGCATCAGCTACAATGATCCCTACAATCTCCGGTTTGGCAATCCTTACCTGCTGCCTCAGCTTGCCGACAATTACGACCTTAGTTTCGGAACTTATAAAGGGAAGATCTATGGAAACGTTTCAATGGGATATAATAAAGTCAAAGATATTATACAGCGCATACGCACGCTGGTTACTGACGGTAAAACACAAACGACATTTAATAATATTACCGATCGCCACGAATACGAAGCAAGTTTATGGGGTGGTTACACCTTCTCCAGGCAATTCAGACTGAATGCCAGTGCAGGATATACTTTTAATAAATACAGTGAATACGACAGAACGATCAATAAATACCGGAACGGGGGTAGTTTTTATACTAACCTGAATTATAATTTCATCCTTACAGACAGGGTTTCCTTTGACGGAAACCTGCGGTACAATTCATTTGCCGATCCGCAGGGAAGATCGCGAAGCAATCTTTCGCAAAACATCGGGATGCAAACAAAATACTTCAACAAAAGAGTAATCCTCAGCATCAACCTGATAGACATCTTTGCACAGCAACAGTATAATACCTTCACTACAGGGCCAAACTTTACCGTTCAGAGCATCAACAACTCAAATACCCGTAATGTACGCGTGGCAGTGAGTTACAACCTCAACAAAAACAGGTCCTCCATTTCTAACAAGCAGCGAAAATTGCTCATAGAAAATGTGAAAGCAAAATCAAAACAGTAGGCGAACAACGCTTCTTTAACCTGTCACGGCTTTATGGTTCGGGCGTTTGCTGTTACACATTGCAAGTATTACTTCTGCTCCCTGGCAGCAAATCGAAATTTGCTCCCCAGCCAGCTCTCCTTCACCGGAATAATCCATTTATCCTCCAATTCCTCTTTCGTCTGAACCAGATTATTAAAATACAGCGTCTCCCCATCGATAAACTCCTGGGTTACAGCATATGAAAATTGCGACATCGGAAGGAGCTCAACCTTGTTCTTTACGACAAAAGCCAGCAATTGCCTGTCGAACATATTAACATTGAAACGGCTGTCTATTTCCTTCATCACTCTAACCGAACTATCGGTGCTACACCCGCTCACCCCGTAATCAGATTCATCTGCCATTATAACCACAAATTGTCCGAACAGCAGATCGGCATATCCTTTGACTTTGTCACCGTGTGTTTTCCAGGATGACGTAAAGTCTTTCAACATGTCTTCGATCTGGAGCGCTTCTGAAAGGGAAAAG
>JBDTEB010000354.1:0-17385 GCA_039922795.1 Chitinophagaceae bacterium | reverse complement strand
CAATATTCTTGATTGTGCCGGGGTATTGTGGAGGATGGTGTAATAATGATTCTCATGTACGCCGCAGATGTTGATGACACTGTTTGACCTGCAATACATTTTCTCGTCGTCCCAGGGACCGAGATATTGATGATCTCGGGTCATGATCTCGCCGAAATACCTGACCTGTGATTTGGCATGCGGCTCCTGCCAGTCGGGTTGCAGGCTGCGCGTGAGGTCGTTTGTAAGCAATCGATTGTCAAACAGTGGGTACTGCAGGGTAATAAACATAAAGAATCCGGCTTGTAAAAATGGGCCTTCTGAAATAACCACTCTCCCGGGAGCGTGAGACCCCGGGAAAGTGGTTGCTCGTCGTTGTCGACAGTTTAAATATACGAATATCTTTTTCCTGCGTGGCAGCGGGATTCGCTGTGCAAAGAAAAATATCCTGATGCGAAGATACGCGAGCGGCTGGAGCCGTATTCCACTGAGTCCGACCAGGAAGTTTTCCAGTTCTTTGAGAAGTATTCTTCTTCGATGATGACTGGTTATAAGATGCGTTTTCATGGACGCGTTCTTCGATGGAGAGGTATTATTCCGGGGTCAATAGTGCAGCAGTCCGCTGTGGGTAAGTATGTGCAGGTGGATTTGACCAGGCTGTGGGCGTGTTCGCCGGGACATCGGCGCCGACGAGAGTGCAGACGCTGCCGGCGAAAATTCTTTTCTACAAAGTTTTGTTTCTCCAAAAGTCAACCCCTATCTTTGCCCTCCTGAAAAACGGATAAGGATCGGTAGTTCAGTTGGTTAGAATGCCGCCCTGTCACGGCGGAGGTCGCGGGTTCGAGTCCCGTCCGGTCCGCGATAGTTTACTTAAAACCCGCTCTGGTCGCGGGTTTTTCTTTATTAAGGTCTATTTGTAGTTCTACATAACCCTTTTTTCCGAAGAACTTTACTTGTCTTTATTTTACCTTAAACAGCTTGATAGATTATCACGATAAACATCCAATTTTATCAAATCTTCTCAAATACGTTTGCACTACTTCTTTTCCACGTAAAAAAAGCAGCAACCTGTCTCAACTTTGGATGTGAAGCAAGAAAACCTCAACTACCTTATATCGCCACCAATAAGTCAGTCCTGATCTTATCTCCACCCTTTTGAATTTCCCATGTTTTATCCTGTCATAAATGGTGGTTTTGGTAATCTTATAGGACTTTTGTAATGCTTTGCATCATTCATTTTATTGCTTGAAAACCGATGTGGATCAAATGGTGTTTTATTATTAAAAGGCTCTTACTCATCGGGGGCCTGTTGTTATTCATTGGTTAGCATAATTTTTTGTCCGTTAACAAATACTTAGTACCTCCCTCTATGCATTCCCCTATATTTGCAACGTTGTAGCAAAAATTTGACTAAACATTTTATCATAAAGAAATTTCTAGCCGGGGTGATGTTGATGGTTTTCACCTTCAGTATTACGCCTAAGAGAATTTTTCACATCATACTGGCAAATCATACAGATGATACTTCATGCGATCTGAAAATTCCGCAGGTAAAAAAATTGGGGTTTCATTGCCACTACGATAACCTTGTTTGCGAGTCACCATTTGAAGCTACAGCAGGTATTTATTTTAATTTCATACCATTGCCATACTCCTTAGTCAAGGTGTACGTTGGCTCTACTTTTTATTCTATTGATCATTTCTACACTGAGTTGAGGGGCCCCCCTACGGTTTAATTAATATCTCTTATTGCCTTTGCTTTTGTTCCAGCAACGAAGAAGAATTTACTCTACACTAATATTATACGTGTTTACCCATTCAACTTGATATTTAATCTTTAATAAAATGAAAAATAGTGCCGCTAGTTTTATATTGTCTTTTATTCTCATTATTTCTTGTAACCTCTACGCTACCGAAAATCCATATACAAACGCTAAGCTGAATATATTCTCGGGAACACTTAGTGGACGGGTAACCGACAAAAGTAACGGACATGCTATCGCCGGAGCTACCGTATATATTAACGATTTGAAAGTAGGTGCTGTTACAGATACTTCTGGTAATTATTTCTTTCGCAAATTACCTTCAGGCAGTTTCCTGGTAGAAGCCCGTTCTGTCAGTTATAAGGCATCAACTCAAAATATTACGATCAATGGGTCTGTGGTGCTTGATTTCAAACTGACTGTAAATATTGTAGAAGAAAGTGAGGTGGTGGTAACTGGCCTTTCAAAAGCCACACAAATCAGAAGAAGCCCTATCCCGATTGTTTCCGTAAATCATGCTGCGCTAACTTCTAATCTGAATACTAACATAATTGATGCACTCACCAGGGTTCCTGGGGTAACGGCTGTAACCACAGGCCCAAATGTGTCAAAACCTTACATAAGAGGCCTGGGCTATAATCGTATCTTAACGTTATATGATGGCATCAGGCAGGAAGGTCAGCAATGGGGTGATGAACATGGTATAGAAGTAGACCAGTTTAGTATCGATCGTGTAGAAATTGTAAAAGGGCCATCCAGCTTGTCTTACGGTTCGGACGCAGTGGCAGGCGTGGTAAATCTGATACCAACGCAACCTGCGCCAGAGGGTAAGATGATTGGCGATATAATGGGTGAGTATTATACCAATAACCGTCAATTTGCAGGGTCGGCTATGCTCAGCGGCACGAAAAACGGTTTTGAATGGCTAGGTAGGATCTCCCACAAGCAGGCCACCAATTATCAGAATAACGCAGATGGCAGGGTATATGGTACCGGCTTTAAAGAAACAGATGCAACCGCTTACCTGGGCGTGCATGGAAATTGGGGCTTTTCTCATTTGAGCTTTTCGATGTTTAATAACCAGTTGGAAATACCGGATGGTAGCAGGGATTCTGCCACTGGCATGTTCACCAAACAGATAACTGAAGCAGATGATTTCCGGCCTATTGTACCGGATGCGGAGCTAACAACCTATAAAATTGCAGACCTCCACCAGCACGTACAGCATTATCGTTTCTTCAGCAACAACAGTTATTCTATAGGACAAAGCCGATTTACGCTCAACTTAGCATACCAGAAGAGCATCCGTCAGGAATTCAACCATCCTGAAATGTCTGGTATTGCGGGCTTATGGCTGGATTTAAATACCTACAATTATGATGTTAAGTATTTTGCACCTGAATTCAATGGGTGGAATGTTACCCTTGGAGTAAATGGCATGTACCAGAAAAACAATGTCACAAAAGGAACCGATTTTTTAATTCCTTCTTTTCACCAGTTTGACATTGGTCCCTTTGCTCAGATTAAAAAAACCTTTGATAAGCTTGATATTGCAGGTGGCATCCGCTATGACAGCCGCTCATTTACCAACGACCAGCTATATACAAAACCCGATCCGGTTACCGGCTTTGATAAGCCATATTACGGTCCAGTAACAGCTCAGGATACAGCCATATTTTCCAACTATCATCATATATTTGCAGGAGCTTCCGGATCACTGGGCTTTACGTATAATGCTACTGAACAGCTTTCTTTCAAAGCCAATATCGCGCGGGGCTTCCGTGCACCCAATATTGCCGAAATATCTTCCAATGGGGCACATCCCGGAACAAATATTTACCAGATCGGTAACCCTAATTTCAAACCTGAGTTTAACTGGCAGGAAGATATCGGACTCACCTATGCTTCCAAATACTTAGTACTTAACCTGAGTATTTTTTATAATAGTATCCAGAATTTTATTTTTAACCAACGGTTATTAGGAACAAATGGAAGTGATTCTGTTTTACTTTCAGGTTTCCAGACTTTCAAATTTCTACAGGGAAAAGCGGCACTGTATGGCGGAGAAATCAATATTGACATTCATCCCACCCCAAAGCTCCACTTCGAAAATAGTCTTTCAATTGTTTATGGAAGTAATAAGGCATCGGGTATTATAAAGATACAAGAGGATAATAAGTACATTCCCTTTATTCCGCCGTTTCATGGGCTTTCTGAATTGCGTTATGATTTTACATCAGACCGTACCAATTCAAATAAAGGTTATATCAAGGCTCAGCTTGTATATTACGCCGCTCAAAACAGGGTGTACACGGCAGACAATACAGAAACCACTACTCCTGGTTATAACCTCTTCAATATAGGTATAGGTAAAAGTTTTATGAACAAAACCGGTAAGAGCATAATGAATGTTTCTGTGATGGCAAATAACCTGTTTAATGTTTCGTATTATAATCATTTAAGCCGACTGAAATATTTCATCTCTCCCAATGATCCTGATCAAACCCATGGGATTCACGATATTGGAAGAAACATTGCTTTGCGTTTAGATATTCCGCTGAATTTTGAACTGAAATAATGTATAAGGTCAGCAGCGGCGCCATTATTGTGATGGATAATCAAGTAAAGATCTTTCACATTGAATTTAGCTGGCAATTTTACAGCACGTCGCAGCCAAATATCATGTGTGTTCAATTTGTGTTCAAAATATCATCGGTTCCTGGTGTCGTTTTTGTGGCAAATGCCGACTTGCCTTCCTGCCATTGAGTATCATCAAAATTTGTAAAAAACCGGGTTGTTGTATCAGGTTCGGCTAATGTATAACGCCATACGGAAGGTTCAACTTTTGCGGTTGGAACAACAAATGAGTACCCGGTTTTAGTTTGGTCGTGTGAAAGTGGCAAGTGGCTTGCTTTTACGGCAATAGTTTGATTGTTATTTTTAACTTGAACCGTTGACGTAATGGGTATAAATCCAATTAGTAGAACAATTTTTACTGTTTATCCTCTCTTCATGATTTCTATTTTTTATTTATTAATCAATATTTAATTCAGCCGTATTTGTCAGTTTTTTTCAGGGCTTAACACTCTATTACGAAGAATATCTTTTTAATACTCCATTTCGTAAACTGTTAATACACAGTGCTATCGTCACGAATAACAATCTTTCCTTTATATTGAAGAGGCATTGCGGTAACAGGTAATTGCCATAGCTGATCACACATTTGTACCGTTTGCGGGTCAGGAGAATCTGCGATCATGATATTTCGCAGAGCTCACCGTTTGGGCTGTTAAGTAATTAATAATGCTTCAAACTGTTCCTTGTGGGTAACTCCGGTTGCCGAATATAATGGTATTCGTATTTTTAAAATCAGTAAACATGCTATCAATTTGCACAACTTGTAATCTTCCAAAATCAACATAACCAATTCTATCCTTTGATTTTTTCCAAATGGCCCCTTTTTCAGGTGGAAAAGCAACATTCCACCAATCTTTGTTCCGAGGCAAACTCACGTGCTTTTGTTTGCCATCATGTAATAGATTTATTGTTACCGCTGAATTATTTTTACCGCGTAAAGAGGGTGGTAGACGTTCAGATAGTCGGGGCGATACAATACGAAAGTTCAACCGATAGAACCCATTCAGGAATCTTTTTTTAAACATTTGATCAATCGAGGTGCAGAGCGTTAAGGACTTAAGCCGTTCTAGTATTAGATTGTGGCAAACAATGGAAATATTTTGATGAGGAGGCTTAATATCTTTCTTAGCTGCACGAAGAAAAGCATTATGATTACCGCGAAGGCGTAAATTTCAATTATGTTTTTTGACAGTTACTTCCTACGCAATCTATCAGAGCGAATTCCGGCGTTGCTTTGGAAATATGACCGTTCGCGATTTGTCTATCAGGCAATGCGCACTCTCGTTTTTTTATATTCCTTTTCATGAATTGAAATGCTTCGAAGAGAAACCGTTGACGCACGCACATTGAAATAGCTATCAAACGGCCTGTACGGAAAAATGGCATCTTGGATTGGATTGTCAAAAAGACGCTAAAGGAAAAATCGGGTTTTCAATGAAAAATAACGGATGCCCTTGTCCAGGTTGGGTTTGATTTCTTCTACGGCATTACAGCTTCACTGAATATACCTCCTTATATTTATATCGGGAATGATAAAATTAACGCCACTACAATTGATAGCATCGTTGGAAGATCCACAAAAGCCGCCAAACAGAAAAATCATCCCCCGGTGAATTCTCTTCAAAATTAAATCTCAAAGCGACCTTATGAAAAAAACAGTGCTTTATGTTGGTTTGATGGCTTTTGTTTTGTTCACGGCTTTTACGGCTAATGAGCTTAGAAAAAATAATCAGGGTGGTGCTACACCTTCAGCTGCAAACAGTACCCCCAATGTGGTAATTATTTTTATGGACGACATGGGTTATGGTGACCCCGTTTGTTATGGCGGTGGACCTTACCAGACCCCTAACATCGATGCCCTGGCATCAAATGGGATCCGCTTTACTGAGTTTTATGCGGCTCAGGCTGTTTGCACCGCTTCCCGCAGTGCCTTGCTCACAGGTTGCTATCCAACGCGTATCGGCATGCATGGGGCCATCGATCAAAATGCAAAGTTTGCATTAAACCCTGCCGAGCAAACTATCGCAGAACTATTAAAAGACAAAGGGTATAAAACAGGTATGGTGGGAAAATGGCACCTGGGTCATATCCAGCCTTTTCTTCCGTTGCAGCAGGGGTTCGATGAATTTTACGGATTGCCTTATTCAAACGATATGTGGGCATATGATTATAATGGCAAACCCTGGAAAGACACTTCTTTCTGGAGAGCCAAGTATCCTCCACTGCCCCTGATCGAAGGCAACAAAACAATTAAAATTATTTCCAGTTTTGATGACCAGGACCAACTGACGACAGCTTATACCGAACGCGCGGTATCATTTATTAAAAGAAATAAAAGCAACTCTTTCTTTTTATACCTCGCACATTCAATGGTGCATGTGCCTTTGGGGGTATCTGGAAAATTTAAAGGAAAAAGCGGTGCGGGTTTATTTGGGGATGTGATGGAAGAAGTGGACTGGTCGGTAGGAGAGGTAATGAAAACACTGAAAGAAAACAACCTTCTTGAAAACACGATCGTTATTTTCAGCAGTGATAATGGTCCCTGGCTCACATTTGGTAACAATGCTGGCAACACGTCGGGTTTGCGCGAAGGAAAGGGTACCGCCTGGGATGGCGGCCTTAAAGTTCCCTGCATTATCAGCTGGAAAGGGCATACCCAGCCGGGAACAGTCTCCAATAAACTACTAACTACCATGGATGTGCTCCCGACATTGATGAATATCTGTAGTGCAAAGATGCCTGTAAAAAAAATCGATGGACTTGATTTTACAAAAGTTTTAGCGGGCGATAAAAATGCTAACCCACGTGATGAATTTGCTTATTACTATGACCTGAATAATTTAAAAGCAATCAGGAAAGGTGTTTGGAAACTTGTATTTCCTGCCAATTCACAAACTTACGGTCCACCTGCAACAATAGGGGCAGACAGGTACCCCGGCAAGTATGCGGCTGTTGATGTGCCCATGTCTCTTTATAATTTATCTATCGATCCAGGTGAAGACAGGGATGTCAAAGATCAATATCCCGAAATGGTAAAACAACTGAATGAAGTGGCCGACAAATACAGGCATGAGATAGGTGATGGACTTACCCATACTATCGGCACAGAAGTAAGACCCGCCGCGCCTATCGTTCATTAATACATTGATGAAGAATAATGGCTTTTAGAAAGATAGCGTTCCTGCTGTAGACGTGTTACGTTTATTTATTGAAATATGTTTGTAACAAGAACAGCCAACGCACAAGCCTGCAATCAAAACGGCGAATATGGTCTGAACACTGATCGCAACAGCATCTCTATTTTTGCATGATCGATATATCGCCTGGATGAAATCTGTCGTTTTTTTTATTCTCTAACTAAAACCCTTTATTATGCCACCCCGCCTGGTAACTAATATTCTGAATCACCGCCTGCGACATGGGGTACACTTTCCTAAACAGTATCGCTACATGAACCCCATTAAAATCCATCATTCTGCCACCCCGCCTGGTTGCTTATATTCTGTATCTCCGTCTGCGGTACGGGGTAAACTTTCCTGAACGGGGTCGCTAACGGAAACACCACCGGCATCTGTCCCGTGCGAACGATATCAAACCAGCGGTCACATTCCAAAGCAAGTTCCAGCCGGCGCTCCCGATAGATCGCTGTGCGAAAGGCAGCCTGGCTGGCCAACGCCGGCAACGCGAGACCGGCATTGGCTCTTACGGCAGCAAAAGCAGTATTAGCAGTCGCATTTGGAAAGCCGATTTCATTGAGTGCTTCAGCATAGACCAGCATGGCTTCCGCGCAGCGAACAATCGGAATATCCATACTTGTCTCGTTATTTACCTGTAGGCCGTTATACTTGCCTGGCCTGTCTCCGCCTGCACTGGTTGGTGCAACGAGTGCTGCCCTGTTATCGCCGGGTTCGAATAATGCCGGCGGCAGGATGATCGCATTATTGCCGCCCACATTTCTGAAACGATTATTTTGATTGGCCGATTCACCGATTCCACCCAGCAGGAATCTGGCAGAAAAAAGAATGTCCCTGCTGGTCTTCATCGCATTGGGAAAAGTAGTGGGTTGCGGTACCAGTCCGACAACCGTACCTGCGTTGATGGCGGCGATTAATGGCTGAACGGTAGATACGACAAGGTCATACCTCTTCTGGTATAAATACACTTTTGCCAGCAAGGCTCTCGCAGCATAGCTGGTGGCCTTGCCACGCTGTGCATCGGGCCATGACGTGGGTAAATTATTTACTGCGACAGAAAGGTCAGCAATGATCTGCGCATAAATTGCCGTGGTATCCGATCGGCTATTACCTCTTGCTTCTGCACTGGACTGAGGCCTCACAATCAACGGAAGTTTGCCCCATAATCTTGTCGCATTAAAATAATTGAGCGCCCTTAAGAATGACGCCTCTCCAATGATCTGGTTTTTCCTTGCGGTATCCATAACAATACCCGGTGCACGGCTCAGTATCACATTGCTGCGATAAATGGCCCTGAAATGAGCCAGCCAGGATTCTGTAACCAGCGTGTTATCCGGCCTTTCGGCAAAAGATTCAATCTGGTAACGAACACCACCGCTTGCGCCCTGGTCATTGTCTTCCATATTGTCACTGCGAATTTCTGTAAGAGAAAGAAAGATATTCCCATACAAGCCATTGTCCTGGAGTGCGTCGTAGCAACTTGTCAATCCACCCTGCAATCCTTTTTCGTCAACATAAAAATTGTCTTCCGTTGGCGAATCAATTGGCTTCAGATCCAGGAATTTTTTGCAGGATCCGAAAGCGAAAATTGCGATGGTAAAAAATAATATAAAGAGTTTCTGATTTTTCATTGCCCGATAGTTTATAAGGTCAAATTAATTCCCAGGGAAATTGTTTTTGAGGTAGGATAGACACCATAGTCTTCTCCATTCGTAGTAGTGGCGGTACGATTGGATACTTCAGGATTATACCCCTTGTAACTCGTGAAGGTGAACGGATTTTGTACACTGAGATAAAGCCTGGCTTTTGTGAATCCTGCGCGTTGCAGCATATTTCCTTTCAGCGAGTAACCGCAGGTAATATTCCTGATTCTCAGGTAGCTTCCATCCTCCACATGCCAGGAAGAGGTGATCCCGTTTTGTCCCTTACCAACCCTGTTGGCCCGAACATTCTGGCCACTGCCAGGGGATGTTTCAGATCTCCACCGGTTTTCAGCTCCTGAATAGTTATTCATGTTCCCTTCGTGGTTATAAAAATACCGGCGTGCAAGATTGAGGATCTTGCTTCCGTAAACGCCCTGCAGGGAAGCGGAGACATCAAAGCCTTTCCAGGCGGCATCGGTAGCAAAACCATACGTGTATTTCGGTTGATAGCTCCCGATGATCACGCGGTCTTTTGTGAGATCAATCTTTTTATCGCCATCTGCATCTTCAAATTTAAAATCACCTGGTTTTGTCGTTGCCAGGTCATAATTACTTGCGGCATCCACAAAATGCGGGTAGCCATTTACTTCTGCCTGGTTTAAAAATACGCCGAGTTGTCTGGGCAGAAAGTAAGAACCAATGGGCTGACCAACCCTTGTGATAAAATAGGCATTGGCCACTGAACCTGTATTGATGATATCCGCATTGCCCGGACCAAGCTCGATCACCTTGTTTTTGTTTGTAGAAAAGTTTGCCGATGCATTCCAGGTTACATTTCCAAAACGTTGTTGTGTGCCAAGGTTCAATTCAAACCCGGTGTTGTTGACTTTTCCGATGTTCACGAGTTCCGTAGCAAACCCGGTTGATAATGGGAGCGGAACATTTAATAGCAGGTCGGTGGTGTTGCTGTTGTAATAATCAAGAGAGAAGGTGAGGTTGTTGCCAAACAGTCCGCCATCCAGGCCCAGGTTAACCTGCGCTGTTTTCTCCCAGCTCAGATCAGGATTGGGCTTCGCGCTTGGGGCGGCACCATTAACTGAACCCGGTGTGCTTCCGCCAAATACGTAAGCGTAATAGGATAATGAACCCAAAGCGCCATAATTCGGAATTTTGAAATTGCCGGTGAGACCGTAGCTGGCCCTGAGTTTCAGATCGGAAATAACCCTGGAATTTTTCAGAAAAGTTTCGTCAGACAATCTCCATCCGGCGGACACCGAAGGAAAATAGCCCCAGCGATTATTGCTTCCAAATTTGGATGAGCCATCACCCCTCATTGAGGCAGTCAATAAATACTTGCCCATATAATTATACTGGAGCCTTGCGAGACCCGATGCTAAAGTCCATTGACTTTGCAGGGAATTACCTGCGGTTACTATCCCTGCATTTAATGTCGGAATCTGGTTGCTGATAAATCCCTGTGAAGCAAACGCATAGTTACTCTTGGCATCATCTTTTTGAACGGACCAGCCACCCAGCAGGGTGAAACTGTGATCGTTTATCTTTTTATTATAAGTCAGCGTTTGTTCAACCAGCCAGTTGATAGCATTTGCTGTTTCCGAAGTACCCGATGCAACGGATTCAGGGTTGCCGGCAGTATTGGCCAGGGGAATATTAGAAGGTCTGAATTTATCCGAACGGGAATTAAACAGATCGTAACCGAATGTGACGCGGTATTTAAGGTCTTTGGTAAATGCGGCTTCCGCAAAAACATTTCCAAGCAGGCGGATGGAGTTTACATTGAATTTCTGCATCATGGCAAGGGCCACGGGGTTCCAGGCCTGGGTCTGGTTATTCCCGCTGATCACCGTGCCATTGGCCAGTGTTGTTTTCGCGTCGCCATTCCAGGAATTTTCAGCAAAATTAAAAGAGCCATCAGCGTTATAAACAGGAAAGATCGGCGAATAGTGCAAGGCAGACGCTACAATACCACCACCTTCGGCACTGGTGTATGTTCCATCACTGTTCACTCTTTTTTCCGTGGTGACCGAAGGATTAAAATTCAAACCGAATTTAAAAATACCCCGGTTCCCGTCAATATTCACACGTGCACCAAAGCGTTTAAAATTACTGTTGACTATAATTCCGTCCTGGTTCAGATATTCCAGGGAAGTGTAATAACGCAAATCTTCCGAGCCACCGGAAACGGAAACCGAATGATCCTGGATCATTGCTTTCCTGAATATTTCATTCTGCCAGTCGGTATTTACCAGTCCGGGTGTGCCTGCCAGGTATGGAACCACTTCTGCCGGTATAATCGTGTTGGTATTATTCGATGTGTTTACCAGCCTTGTGGGATTGTTATCTGTGAGCGAAAAAGGGATCGCAGCCAGGCCCTGTGCCGCACGCCTCAGGTTGTTCGATATCATCTGGTCAGAATACGCATTGTTCCTTGCATCCTGCACCAGCGACGCATAACCGTAAGCATCAAGCATATTTATTTTATGAGCGACACTTTGTACGCCAACCATTGAGTTGACGGCTACAACAGGTTTTCCTCGTTTACCCTGTTTCGTGGTAACGATCACCACGCCATTTGAACCCCTTGAGCCATAAATGGCTGCCGATGATGCGTCTTTCAGCACCTCTATTGACTCGATATCATAGGTGTTCAGGGTATTGAGATTGTTTCCTGAACTGGGGAGATTATCGATTACGTACAGCGGCTCGGTGCCTGCTGAAATGGTGCCCACACCTCGCACTTTTACTGATAGCGGTGAGCCGGGCTGGCCAGTGCCCTGGACAACCTGGACGCCGGTCATTTTTCCAACCATCGCTTCCGCAACATTGTTGACCGGTTGGTTTTCCATGTCCTTCGATTTCAGTCCTACAACAGCCGTGGTAAGATCGCGTTTTCGCTGGCTGCCATATCCCACAACGGTTACCTGTTCCAAAGACTGAGATGATTCAATCATGGTGGCATTTACTATGGTGGTCTCACCAGACTTCAGGGAATAGCCGGCCAGGTTTTGAGTTTGCAAACCCACAGCACTGAAGGTAAAGCTGTAAGAACCCGCCGATAAACGTCGAATGCTGAAGGATCCCAGGGAATCTGTCTGGGTACCAAAAACAGCCCTAGTAGAAGCGTTGAGCGCCTGTACAGTTGCTCCGGCAACTAAATTTCCTTTATCGTCTTTTACCAAACCTTTCACTGACGCTGTATTTTCCTGGGCAAACAGTGAGAAAGAAAGTGATAGCAGTACAAAAAGGAAGAACGCAGGTTTCCTGATTATCATAAGCAGTAGTTTCAAATTGGATGTCTAAACTACTGTTTTTTTTACCATGAAATTTCAGATCTTGCGTCACTACCGAAACATATTATAAATAGCAGGGCTATTTTACGTTTATCAAACTACGGCGTTACCCATCAGTGGATCGGTGAAACTGTCTTCGCCAGTTTCCACGCGGCCTGCGTAGCGTTTTTCAAAATGATCAGCGCCGATTATCCGCACGGTAAAATCATACCATCCAAAACTTTTTGACAGATTGAGCAGCACGGTTGAATTCGTATTTGCAGGAATGACTTTTTGTATGGTTTTGTTTTTATACGCGTTATCCTTTATTTCTATTGAAAAAGGATTTGCAGTATCCGGGTTTTTTATTTGGATTTCCATATTACCAGTAAGCTTTTTAGCAGAGCCGGAGGCGCGTTCGTATTCACAAACGATGGCAGCTTGCGGATCGGCTACTTTGCCCTTAAACTCACGGAAAAACCCGTTAGGTCCATATACCTTCAGGTGATATTCACCTTTTTCAAATGACTCAAGCGGAAAAGAATCTTTGAGGATGCCACCGGCTACAACTGCATAAGACCGGCTTCCGACATGTTCAAACTCTCCATTCTTTCCTGCATATTTCCCGGGAAAATATACATTGAACGGTGATCCCGCTGATTGTGCACCAAAGATTTCAGTACTGGCAGAAAAATTTAAGTCAAAAGTCTTTTTATCATCACTTAGTTTTCCATCCACATACAATTGGTAAGGCAGGGCAGAAGATGGCCTTAGGCCTTTTTCCTGATGTGGCTTCATGGCGGAAGCCGATAATGGGTTGCGGTTGATTTCTGCGATCTCTTCTTTGGTCAACGGCTGAAAACCTGTGATGTCTTTTTTGAATTTCGCATTATAGATCTTTTCAATAAATCGGTCTTTCTGCAGAAATGGAAGGTTACGCAGTTGGTCTCCGTTGTACGATTTAAAAGCAGCTGTCAGGTCACCGGTTATCGTTCTGCGCCAGTCGCTGATATTTGTTTCTTTAACGTCTTTATTGTATTTCTTTTTTAGAAAACCTTCCAGGAATTGTAACGTGGATGTGTGGTCGAAAACCTGGGAGCAAACGGATCCGCCGCGAGTCCACGGTGACGCAATAACCATCGGCACGCGAAATCCAAGTCCGATCGGGCCGCCCCTCGCTTCCCCGCTTGGTTGTCCTTCTTTTACTTCATCTTCCAGCCTTCTGTATTCAATTTCCGTATCAATGCCGGGTGAACATTTTCCGGTGGATGGATCGAGTGGATCGGGTGCAACAAAAGGGGGAATATGATCATAATAGCCATCGTTCTCGTCGAAGGTTACAATGAAAATGGTCTTCTTCCATACTTCCGGGTTTTTGGTAAGAATGTTCATTATTTCCGATGCGTACAAGGCACCATACCATGGAGCGCTTGGATGATCTGAAAGGTTCTGGGCAGCGGAGAGCCAGCTTACGGTGGGTAACTTGCCTGTTTCGACGTCTTTACGGAACTGGTGTAGCACGTCACCGTTGGGAATCGGCAGTTGCCGTTTTTCGCCGTTCTCTTCATAATTGAGCGTCGTAAGCTCATGGTAATGCGGATCTCCTTCATTGGTGGTAAACGCCCGCTGGTATAAACTTTTCTGCTTTGCCGATAGACTATCATACTTCTCTTTTGTCCATTCGGCGAGCTCTTTGCTGGCCTTGTCCAGCACTTCTTTTTTCGCAGTTATTGCAGCTTTTGTTTTTGTGAATGCCTGATCGGTAGCTGACAGCGATTGAAATTTTGTTTCCAGTGTTTTTATCTCCGCAGGAAGCTTGGCCACCTGCTTTCGGAGTCCCTGGATGTACCGCGGAGTAAATTTTACATGGTAAGATTCAAACCATTCTAGGGGGTTACATCCGAAATTTGCCAGCCATGCACGTTCATCACCTGTAAATCCGCCACCGGTGTCAATATCATTCTGATAGAACTTCCAGGAGATTCCATTGTCTTCCAGTCGTTCGGGGAAAGTTTTATATTTCAAATTCGCAATTCTCCAGTCACCAAGATTCCTGATAAAGGATCTCTTTTCTCCCTTATGCTGTTCAGTGGCAGTGCCTGTCCAGAAAAAAAGACGGTTGGGGTTGGTACTGGTCATGGCAGAGCAGAAATTCTGATCACAAACCGTAAACGCATCTGCCAGTGCATAATAAAAAGGAATGTCTTCCCTGCTGTAGTGACCCATGGTCATTGGTGCGCCCGCATATTTTGGATCGGCAACCCTTTTGGCCTGCAGCCACCGGTCATATTTACCCAGGTTGTTGGCATCTATCTGGCTCGAACGACTATGGGGAGTAGAACCCAGCCAGGTTGCTTTTGTATTTCTGATATCAAAACGAAACGGCGCATAGGTTTCAGCTGCTTCGTTAGTCTGCAGCCAAACGAGGTTTTTGTCCGGTAGTGTAATCGCCCGTGGATCATTAAAACCGCGAACACCCTGCATGGTGCCGAAGCAATGATCGAAGGAACGGTTTTCCTGCATCAGGATGACCACGTGCTCAGCATCAAGGTAGGTACTTCCTTTTACCGGATCGATGGCAAATGCACGTTGAACAGATTCCGGCAATACGCCTGCCATACCAGCGGAGCCAGAGAGCATGATGGCTTTCTTTAGAAAATCCCTTCTTGTATCCATACGACAATATTGTATGTGAAGTTAATGATATTGGGTCTTACGTTATTTACAACACTGGCACATCAGTCACGCGTCTTCGCTATCGCCTCGGGCTGGCCATTGCATTAAGAAATGCTAACTGAAAAAAGAGGCATCCATTTCAAAAGGCTGGATGAAGATTTTGAAGCAGATGACCGGGCAGTGGTAGACAATCATCAATTCGGGAAATTGGTATTGTTTATTAGTTAGGGCGGTTGGCTTCACAAAGAAGAAATATTAGCTGGTACTATGATGGCCCCAGGTGCGGGGAACACATACAACAGCAGAGTCTCACAGAAGGAATAAGAAAATTATTGCACTTTTCGTATAAAATTTTCAGCTAATGCAGTTGTGGGAAACTTTTAAACATTGGTTTTTGAGCCTTGGTAAAAACTATGGCGAAATGATGGTTATAATTGCACCAGGATTTCTTCAGGAAAAGTTTTTTGCAGAGTGAAAAGGTAAAGTCGTTGATCAAAAAGGATTTTTTTTTGGATATCCCGCAAGGACTTATTTTTAGATCATAAAATAGAAAATGAAAAGAAATTATATCGGTGTCCTTTTAGTGTCAGCCACAATGTTGACGATGGCTTGCAGTGCTCAAAAGAAGATTTCTACTGCACCCCAACAATTCAATTATAAAGTCAACCTGAAGAAAGAGGGTACCAGTACCGAAAAAATCGCCGCTGTAGATTCCTTACTGCAGTCTTTCGTCGACCAAAAGAAAGTTGCCAATGTTGCCGCCTTCGTTGCCAAAGACGGCAATGTGGTGTATAAAAAATCATTTGGCTTTAAGGATCTCGAAAAAAGAATACCGGCTACCCCCGAGGACTACTACATTTTATTTTCGCAAACGAAAGCCATAACAACCGTTGCTTTCATGACACTGGTGGAAAAAGGCCTGGTTAAGATTGACGATCCCGTTTCCAAATATTTCCCTGGAATTCCTGACAAAGTACTTACTGCGGTTCGCAAGGATGGAACGTATGAAACCCGCCCCGTGTCAAAACCGATGACTTTTATACACCTCATGTCGCACTCTTCGGGATTGGCGGCTGGCGATGTTGGTAAAATTATGCGCATCGAATTTCTAAGGGCCGATTCGGTGAGAAGAGCCAATAGAGATACTTCGAGGGGAAGAGGGATGGGCCAGCGTGCGGGTGGAGAAAGTGAAGCAAGATACCTGAAAGACAATATGATTTCCCTGGCCAAATACCCGCTTGGTTTCGATCCCGGTTCAGAATGGAGCTATCATATCAGCACCAACATGCTGGCTTATATGGTTGAACTCATTTCCGGCAAAACCTTACGTCAGTATGTGAAAGAAACGGTGCTGGAACCACTGGGTATGGACAACACCGATTGGTACTACGAACCGGAAGCACTCGGCAGGTTTGTTAAAGCCTATAACTATGATAAGGGAACGCTGACAGCGGCTTCGAACAGTGTCAGCGAAGGAGCAGTAAATAAAGTACAAACCTATGCTGAGGGTGCATTAGGTCTTAATGGACCTATTGAAGACTATGCCAGGTTTTGCCAGATGTTGCTTAATAAAGGAACATTTAACGGGCATACAATTTTGAAACCGGAAACGATCGATTTAATGACAAAAATCAATCGCCTACCCGAAGTAAATTCCGGTGGTAAGGGTTTTCAATTTGGTCTTGGATTCGAATTATATAATGACATCAAAAAACCGGCACCTGAAGTGTCAAACACTGCATTTGCCTGGGGTGGATTTTACGGTACAGAATACATTATTGATCCGAAGAATAATATGATCGCGCTGTTCTACCTGAATATGCCCAAGCGGGATACATTGTATCCTTTGTTTCTGCGCAAAGCCTATCAGCTCTTTTTAAACTAAGCGCCTGTGTTAAACGGGTATGCCTGTTGAAAGTTTAAGACCGCTGGTTTGTTAAAAGCCAGCGGCATTTTACTATATAATGGCGCTGTGCTTTATGAAGCGTTCGATGATGAAGTATCTAGTCGGACAATCACAAAAAGCACTCATTTTTCTTCAGGTTTCTTACCATTAATCCATCTGTTGCCCAAGCTTCCTGTATCCGATAAAGAAGAACAGCGGGAAAACCAGGAGCGTCAATATGGTTGCGGTGATGAGGCCGCCTATGACAACAATAGCCAGGGGCTTCGATGTTTCAGATCCGATGCCGTTTGACAGCGC
>JBDTEB010000353.1:0-3479 GCA_039922795.1 Chitinophagaceae bacterium | reverse complement strand
AAAGCAGTTTTCCTGTTAACAGACCATTATTACCAACTCCAATTATCATGAGAATATTCCTGCCTTTATTTATTATTATCCTTTCAAATATCGTTTGCCCTGTTCCTGCCTTTTCTCAATCTCCCGCATTCACCGCCAATGATTCTGTACGACCCTACGCCGCGCAATTCGGGTATGGCAGCAATATGGGTTATTTCGGTAACGGATGGGACGATAAAGGATTGGCGGCACTCGTAAATAAAGCCGGAGGCCGAACCATACGCCCATCGTTGCCCGAAAGCTTTTTGGAACGTTATGGCTACACCTTCAACCTGAATAATTTTCAGACCTATGTCAATGAGCTAGGGATGAAAGAAATTACCTGTTTTATTGGAGGCCCTGCGGAGATTCACAGAGATTCCACTGTGTACCCGGGCAGCGAAAAGCAATCCAAACTTTTTGCCAATTTGTATGAGCCAATATGGAATGCTGACAGCAGTGTGAATCAGAATAATTATTACGCCGGTTATGTGTATAAGCTAATTTTGAATTATGGCGACTATATCAGATTCTGGGAGGTTGTAAACGAACCTGACTATGCGTACAGTTATTCGATAGCCCAGAAATGGGCGACCAGGGCGCCATTGCCCGGTGAATTGCCTAATATGCTGGCTCCGGTCTATAACTATATCCGCATGCTAAGGATCACCTGGGAAGTAGTAAAGAGATACAGTCCGGAAGATTATGTAACAACAGGTGGCATCGGCTATACCCAGTTTCTTGGCGCCTTGCTGAAATACACGGATAACCCTGATCAGGGAGCTGTTACTGCTCAATACCCTAACAAAGGAGGAGCCTATTTCGACGTATTGAGTTATCATGTCTATCCTGCTTTTAATATGGCTAAATGGGACAACGCTATTGGTGGATTCAGGTACACACGCACATCGGATTACGTTGCAAAAAACGTCATTGATTTCAAAGAAGAAATGGACGCAGTACTGCAGGGATATGGTTACAATGGCTCCACCTATCCGAAGAAAAACTTTCTGCTTACCGAAACCAATATAAGCCGGCGCACGGCTGGCGATCATGTAAGTTCAGATGAAATGCAACGCAACTTTGGGATCAAATCCCTTATTCTTGCGCAGAAAAACAACATTGCTCAATATTATATTTTTGACCTCGGCGAAGCGGCAGATGCGCCACCCTCAACAGATTCAGTAATAGGCTACGATGAATTTCGTCTTATGGGACTGTATGAGAATCTGAAAAGAGACCTGCCAGGGGCCGAAAAGGCAACCGATCTTGGAATAGCTTTCAAGTCAACGGCGCAGCTTTTATATGGATACAGGTACGATTCATTACAAACAGCCGCCCTCCAAATGACAGGTAACATGGAAGGGGCAGCCTTTAAAAAAGGCAATAAATTTGCCTACGTTCTCTGGGTGAAAGCACTGACTGATAAGAGTGAAATCGCATCCGCCAATTATTCTTTTCCGTCGGGCTTTCAAAGAAATACCGTTTATAGATATGAATGGAATTTTTCAGTGACCGATTCTGTATCATTGCTGTCGTCCCAGAACTTATCACTAACGGGTTCACCTTCTATCTTCTCTGACGAGATCATCAGCAAACTCCCCACGAATCAAATAATAAATTTCCCTGCAATATCATCCAGAACATATGGAACCAGCCCCTTTGTACTTAGTGCCACGGCGTCTTCCGGTTTGCAGGTAAGTTTTAAAGTGATATCAGGAAATGCAACTATTTCGGGTGATACGCTCACCCTCACCGGTGCAGGCACTGTAATTGTTGCGGCTTCCCAGGGAGGAAATAATAATTATGCGGAAGCTGTCAAAGTATTACAAAGTTTTGTGCTAAACAAAAACGGACAAACAATTGATTTTCCTGCTGTTCCTTCCAAAACGTTCAGTGACACATCGTTTGACCTACCGGCTTCTGCTTCGTCGGGACTCGAGGTTACTTTTAGGGTGCTTTCCGGTAACGCAGTTGTGATTGCCAATAAAGTAAAGCTTACCGGAAGCGGTTGGGTAATTGTTGAAGCTTCACAGGCAGGTGATTCTTCCTACAGTGCTGCAAAACCCGTCACACAGGGGTTTACCGCATATAAGGCCAGCCAGACGATCGACTTTGCGGCCCTTCCATCCAAAACATACGGAGATATTCCTTTTGCGGTAAACGCAACTTCTTCATCTGGCTTGCCTGCAAGTTTCCGCATTGTTTACGGCCCGGCAACAATTTCCGGAAATGTAATCACATTAACTTCAAACGGCCTGGTGGGCGTAGAGGCCTCGCAAGCCGGCAGCAGTGCGTATAGTCTTGCCCCGAATATTACCCAGAGTTTCCAGGTGAACAGAATAGCGGCAAATGCTTCCAGTCTCTTCTCAAAAAGTCATTATTTTGAAGGGACATCTGATACACACTTGTCTCCGTTTCCCCCGAATTCCGGTTCGTCCAATGGCGTGACGCCGAACGTTTTGTCAGGAGATAATTTAATTGTTTTTCCTAATCCTTTCCTCAATCAGATCCAGGTAAGATTTACAACAAAAGAAACAGGTAATGTCAACATCAGACTTTTTGATATGCACGGAAATCTTATCAGGCTTGTTTACACAGGAAGGGTTCAAGCCGCTTCGCAACAAAAGCTTGTGATGCAATCCGTTGGACTAATCAATTCAACATACATTTTGCAGTTCTCCACAACATCCGGTGTTGTTTCCAAACAAATTATATTGTCCAGGCCATAACTATCTGTTTCGAACAAGTTTGTATCGGGTTGACTGTCTGTCAATGGTCACCTCCAAAAAGTAGGCTGCCGATGGTAATTTTTCCATGCCATCAATCAGAATAGTATTGATGCCTTTATTTACGTTGGCCGATATCGTCTTTATTGCTTTTCCATTCATATCTGTCAACAGTATGGTCGCCTGGGTAATTCTGTTATAATAAAATTCTATCACCGTGTGATCAACAAAAGGGTTAGGGCCGACTTTCATTTTTAAAGTAGGTGTCAACGTAATTTTGATCGTGTTGGAAAGGGTGGAGTTCCCATCTCTGTCATATTGTTTCATTCTGTAATAAATATCCGCAGAGCCAGCGAAGTTGTCGGGGTCAACCCATGAATAGGTTATTTTCGTTTGTGATGAACCCGAGCCAATTACCCGCGAAACTGGTTTAAAACTTATTCCATCCATGCTTCGTTCTATGTCAAAGTGATCATTTTGGAATTCTGATGAAGTGGCCCAGTCAAGGCGTACCGAGCCATCGATATATTCACCCTTGAAATAGATTGATTTAACTGGAAGAGTGCTTGCGGCGCTAATCTTTACGTCATCCGAATTGGTACAGGTACCATTCGCAATTGTCCACCGGAAAATGTAATCGCCCGCCTTGTTGATCGTCACTGATGTTGCGGGGTTATTGGCTTGGGCGATCGCAGAGGCGCCACCTGATGGAGAGCTTTGGAGTGACCAGGT
>JBDTEB010000352.1:0-4606 GCA_039922795.1 Chitinophagaceae bacterium | reverse complement strand
ATCTGCCGGTGCATTTGGAGCCTAATGAGTTATCCCATATCCTTACTTCAATTGGGCTGGAGGTGGAAAGCATGGAGAAATACGAGTCTGTTAGAGGCAGCCTCCATGGATTGCAGATCGGCAAAGTGCTGAGGGTAACGCAACATCCCAACGCCGATAAACTTAAAATGACCCTCGTTGACACCGGTGAAGCCGACCCTCTGCAAATCGTTTGCGGTGCACCCAATGTCGCGGAAGGCCAAACCGTGATTGTCGCCCCGGTCAATACGACCATCTTCCCCGAGGGAAAACCTCCCATGACGATGAGTGTGGCGACGATCAGAGGAGTAAAAAGTTATGGTATGATTTGCGCCGCAGACGAAATCGGTACAGGCAGTGACCATTCCGGTATCATTGTTATTCCTTCGGAGATTGCCCCCGGTGTACCTGCAGCATCCTATTTCAAACCATATCATGATACTATTTTTGAATTGGGTATCACACCCAATCGAATGGATGCCATGAGTCACCTGGGTGTCGCCCGTGATGTATGTGCATATCTGAGCTATCATCGCAAACAGTCTTTGCAGGTGATCAGTCCGTTTAAAAATGATGTATCTCCTGATAACACCAGCAATCCTTTCCAGGTAATAATTGAAAATCCATCAGCTTGTCACAGGTATTCAGGGGTTGCCATATCGGATGTTACAATCGGGCCTTCTCCAGCCTGGCTGTTGGAAAATCTGAGGGCCATCGGTGTAAGACCTATTAATAATATAGTAGACATCACCAATTTTATTCTTCACGAAACAGGGCAACCTTTGCACGCCTTCGACGCAGACCAGGTAAAAGGTAAAAAACTGGTCATAAAAAATCTTCCTGAAGGCACCGCGTTTTTGTCATTGGATGAAAAGGAAAGAAAGCTGTCTGCGCAAGATCTCATGATTTGCGATGAATCTTCTCCGATGTGTATTGCGGGAGTTTTTGGTGGACTTACCAGCGGAATCAGCGATAAAACCACCAATATTTTCCTGGAAAGCGCCTGGTTTAACCCAATCGATATTCGCAAGACTTCTTTCAGACATCAGCTGAGAACGGATGCGGCCACCCGTTTTGAAAAGGGGGTCGACATCTCCAATACGATAAACGTTCTGAAAAGAGCTGCTGCAATGATTAAAGAAGTGGCTGGCGGAAAGATCTCCAGTCAATTCGTGGATATTTATCCTACCCCGAGGCAGGAGCAGGTGATCAGTCTGAGATACGATTATTTGAAGAAACTGGTTGGTAAAGAGTATCCCCCATCGGCTGCCCGAAGCATTCTGGAAGCGCTGGGGTTCAATATTATACATGAAGGTTCGGAGGAAATCAGTGTGTCTCCTCCATTCAGCAAAACAGACGTCTCCATCCCTGCGGATCTTGTAGAGGAGATCCTGCGCATCGACGGTTTCGATAATGTTGCCATCCCGACGGCTATCACGATAACGCCATCAGTTTCCAATGGATCGAAAGCATCGTATAAAGAAAAGCTTTCGGGTTATCTTGCGGGTCTTGGCTTTCATGAACTGTTGACTAATTCGATCACTAACGGAAATTACTATGCGCCAGGGACCGGGACTGTAAAAATGTTAAACAGCCTGAGCGCAAATCTTGATGTAATGCGCCCGTCTATGCTTGAGAGTGGATTGGAAACCATCGCATTCAACCTGAACAGGAGAAATAATGATCTGCTGCTTTTTGAATTCGGCAGAACATATCATACGCAAGGTCCTGGAAAATACTCCGAAACAGATCATCTGGCGCTTTATGTTACGGGAAACGAATCATCCGATTCATGGAGAAAGAAAGCCGGTAAAGCAGATTTTTATTATCTCAAGGGAGTAATGAAGTCCCTGCTTGAGATACTTGGATTAAAAAATGCAGAGATCTCGGAACTTCCTCCAGACGGAATGATAGCTTCCGGTAACGGAAAAACGCTATGCCACCTCGCTATCGTTGACGCTCAAACGCTGGAGCGTTTTCACATCAAACAACCTGTTTATTTTGCAGATTTTAACTGGGATAATGTGATGGCTGAAGCATTGAGCAAAAAAGTGAGCTTTGTCGAACTACCCAAACAATTGCCGGTGAGAAGAGATCTTGCAATGGTGGTTCCAAAAGATTTAAGTTACCAGTCAGTGGAAAAGCTGGTGCACTCCATGAAACTGCCAAAACTTCAGGATATGCAATTGTTCGATGTTTTTGAAAACGAAAAACTGGGGATCGATAAGAAGTCCCTGGCTATAAGTTTTTCGTTTCTGGATAAAGATAAAACGCTTACAGAAAAAGATATCGACGGCATGTTGACGGTAATAATGTCGTTACTTGAGAATCGGTTACATGCTGAAATCAGAAAATAGCTATCGATGGCGGCTCAGGAGGAACAATATAAACGGATCAATAACAAGGTTCAGCTGTTGCTGAAACGCTTGCAGCTGTTGCAAAAAGAAAATGAGAAATTAAAATCAGGCCTCAGGGTTCTTCAGTTGGATCAGGTTTCAAAAGTCGAAGAACTCAGAATACTGCAGCTTAGAACGGAAGCCTTAAAAGCAACAAAAACAAAACTTACCGAAGAAGAAAGAAAATCCCTGGAGAAAAAGATCAATCAGTATGTCAAAGAGATTGACCGCTGCATTGCCTTGTTAAAAACCTGAGAATAATTGTACATGCTTACCATTAATATTTTAATTGGCGACAGAAGCTACAGAATAAAAGTAGAACCGCGGCATGAAGAAGTAGTCCGAAAAGCGGTAAAGACAATCAACGAAAAGATCACCGAATTCAGATCGCAGTTTGCAGGAAAAGATATGCAGGACTATATCGCGATGGTGCTGATCTGGTTTGCGACCGTACAGCTGGGAGACGGAGATTCGAATGCTTTAACGGAGGGACTCACCGATTATTTAAATGAACTCGAAAAGAGCCTGGATAGTGCCCTTGAATCTCAGGTAATGGGATAAAGAAAATTAGTAAGCCTGTGTGAACTCAGGAATCTAGCTGCCAATTGCTGTTTGTTTCGCGATTTCAACCTTATCCTTGAAAGCTATCCGGGAAAAACCTTATTCTTTTCATTTGTGAACCGCAATCCATTATTCCAGGCACATTTGGCCGCCGCCTGCAATAAATCTTCACAAACTGTCTCGTGTCTATGGCATTAAGAATTATATAGACTTCCTTTTCGTATTTTCGCTGACATTCACTGAAAAGGACTTGTTGTGTTCAGATATGAATGATTTTCAGATTGCTAAAAGCTAAAAAAACAAAACTCAATGGACATTTTATGGATCATAATTGCCGCAGTTGCTCTGGTAGCAGGGCTGATAGTGGGCAAACTTCTTTCCTCGAAAGACACCAGGCATAAGGTAGAGGAAGCAGAGCAACATGCAAGCAAAATTATCAGCGAGGCACAACTGAGTGCCGAGAACCTTAAAAAGGAAAAACTTCTTGAAGCCAAAGAGAAATTCGTTCAGTTAAAGTCTGAGCATGACCGCGACACGCTGGAAAAGTCTAGAAAAATCGGGGATTCGGAAAACAGAATCAAACAGAAAGAGGTTTCGATAAACCAGAAGGAAACTTCACTGGAGAGGCAGATCAAGGAAAACGATACCATCAAGGACAATCTCAACAGACAGATCGAAGTAGTTAATGTTAAAAGGACTGAACTGGAGAAACACCAGGAAGAACATATCCGCAGGCTGGAAAAAGTCGCAGGCCTTTCTGCCGAAGAAGCAAAATCACAGTTGATCGAGAGTTTACGCCAGGAGGCCCATTCACAGGCACTGGGTATTCAGCAGGAAATCATCGACGATGCCCGTCAGAAAGCAAATAAGGAAGCCAGGAAGATCGTTATCCAGACAATACAACGCACAGCTGCCGAGCAGGCCATCGAAAACTCGATCACCGTTTTCAACCTTGAAAGCGATGAGATCAAGGGTCAGATCATTGGCCGTGAAGGGCGAAACATCCGGGCGCTGGAAGCAGCCACCGGTGTTGATCTTATTGTTGATGATACTCCGGAAGCCATTATCCTTTCGTCTTTCGATCCGCTGCGAAGGGAGATTGCGCGACTATCGTTGCAAAGGCTGGTTTCTGACGGCCGTATCCATCCTGCACGTATTGAAGAAGTGGTTGAAAAAACACGTCGCCAGATTGAAGAACAGATCATGGAAATTGGCGAAAGAACCGTTATTGAACTTGGTGTTCATGGTTTACATAAAGAACTGGTAAGGATTGTAGGTAAGATGCGGTTTCGTTCGTCTTACGGACAAAACCTGCTGATGCATAGCCGTGAGGTTGCCAACCTCTGCAGTATCATGGCCTCTGAACTGGGGATGAATCCAAAACTTGCCAAACGTGCTGGTCTCCTTCATGATATTGGTAAAGTCCCCGACGAGGAAAGCGAACTGAGCCATGCGCTGCTTGGTATGAAGCTCGCTGAAAAATATGGCGAAAACCCTGCGGTGGTAAATGCTATTGGTGCGCACCATGATGAAGTGGAAATGCAATATGTCATTTCACCCATTATACAGGCCTGCGACTCGATTTCCGGTGCAAGACCGGGCGCCAGAAGAGAGATTATGCAGCAATACTT
>JBDTEB010000351.1:0-3330 GCA_039922795.1 Chitinophagaceae bacterium | reverse complement strand
TTAAATATGCCCGTTAATTCCTGTTTTTCTTCGAGGAACAGTATGATCTGGAAAAGGTCTTCAATATGTAGCCAGCTGAACATCTGCTTGCCATTGCCCTGCCTGCCACCAAGTCCGAAACGAACCAGGTTCATAAATGGCTTTATTACTCCGCCACCCTTTCCAAGCACAATCGCCATGCGTAAGGCTACCTGCCTGGTTTTTGGCAAGTCGAAAGAGAAGAACGAGTACTCCCAGTTCTTCGCGACCTCCACAGAAAAACCAGTCCCTATCTCGCCACTTTCTTCGTTCATCTCCCTGTCTTCAGCATGGCGGTAAATGGTTGCCGTACTTGAATTGATCCAGAGTTTTGGCGGCACTTTGCATTTCTGCGCCGCTTCGCCCAATGCTTTTGTTGTCTCCGTTCTGGAGAGCATTATTTCTTTTTTATTTTTTTCAGTGTAGCGGCAGTCAACAGATTTTCCCGCGAGGTTTATCAGGATGTCGGAGTTTTCAAGAGCAGATTTTATTTCCGTGCTTTGCTCCCAATGTATATCCCTGTTTTTTCTTGAGATAATGATAACGGTATCCCCTAGATTTTTAAAACCATTTGCGAGGTATGTTCCGATAAAACCGGTTCCGCCTGCAATAATAATTTTACGTTTCATTTGGAGACTGGGTTTAAATCAGCACCGTGAGCAACCAAAGTGGCATTGTGTTTCTGTTTGGAAATTCTTTTACCCCTGAAGAAAAGATAGACGTTGAAAAAAAGCATTACTCCGAGGTAAATGCTGAATCCCCCCAGCTTGGAGCTTAGCGCTTCAATTGTATCCTGAACACCGGTAAGGTTCCTGTAGATCTCAAGTATGTAAAGCGCGAACCCGATATTTAGTAAATAGAAGCCGATCTTGAATAATGAATTAGTGGCTTTGGCAATATCTTCTCTTCCGAAAAAGATATCACGCATAAATACTATCCCATTCTTAAAAAGTGTGTGCGCTACGATCCACGTTAACAATAATGTTACAGGCAAATAGACCAGGTAGGCGGTAACAACATATTGGTTGCTCATCATTGAAATGGTTTTGTTGTATTAAGTGAAAGGTTTGACTTTGATAAATAATAGATAACGGCCATGTTCAGATAGTGAGTGATAGCCAGGATAAGTATGAGCAGGCCAAGATTTTTTCCGAGGCTTGCGAGCAGAATTTCATAACCTGTTATGGAAGTCCAGTAACGTATTTTAAGAAACGCATAACCGATGTTGAACAGGTAATAGCAAACGAGAATGATTAGATTGACTTTGTCAGTAAATACTTCATCGTTTTTGAAAAGTGCCAGGATAAATACTCTTCCGTTCTGGTAGAAATATCTGCCGGCCAAGATGATGATGAATGAGATGAGCAGGAGGTAGATAATATATGCAGATATATTGTAGTTCATGTTTTATAGCTTCTGACTTTATCCTCTCCCAAAAGTATAAAGAACTTTTTAAACTTTCAATAATTATTGAAAGTTTGTTTATTCCGAAATTTTTAGATACGTGGTCAGATGGTTTGAAGGGTTGGACTTTATTGAATACAATTATTTGGAAAAATTAAAAGAGCCTTTTGTGGTGCGTTCCGCGGGAATCTCCAAAATAAAAAAGCCCCCTCAACGGGAGCTTTTGGTGCCCAGGACTGGATTCGAACCAGCACATCCTTGCGAACGCTGCGACCTGAACACAGTGCGTCTACCAATTTCGCCACCTGGGCATTTATCAGGTCAGGGGTGCAAACCTACTGCAAAATGCTTTATCCAACAACACGAAAAAGCCGTTTATTTCTTCCATCCAATCAGCAATACACCCGCTACCACCAGCACGGTCCCCGCGATCTGTACAAAAAAGATTGGCTCCCCAAGTACGAAGTGAGCCTGGACGATTGTCGAGACAGGACCGACCCCCGAAATGATCGCCACATTATTGGCCCCGATCCGCTTCATTCCGTTCGAAATAAGCAGCGCCGGAATCACCGTTGCAAATATTGCCAGGGCAATGCCGTAAGCCCACAACGACTGACCCGAATCCAGCACATGCACATTACCGGAAAGGAACGCATGCAGGAACACGCCCACGGTCGAAGACAACATGGCGTAGGCCGTAAACTTTGCTGCTCCCACAACCGGCACCAGGCGCCCGCTTCCAACGATGTAGATGGCATAAGTTATCGCGCAGGCAAAAATCAGGAAGCTTCCCAAAAAGAAGTTGGGGTTGTGCACATCCAGCCGAAGCTCCCCGATATAGGCCATGCCGATTCCAAGATAAGTGAGCACCAACGCCAGCAACTGTACCCGCGAGATCTTTTGTTTAAAAATCACGGCGTTGATCAGCACAGTAAAGGTCGGGTAGAGAAAAAGGATCAGCCGTTCAAGTCCGGCAGAGATATATTGCAGACCGATAAAGTCGAACAGGCTGCTGAGATAATATCCGAAAAGACCGATCACAAAAATTTGCGACAAGCGCTTTGGGGATAGCGTAGTATTGTCTTTCGACCCGCTGGCAAAAAATGCCAGTCCGAGAAAGAAGGGAAGGGAAAAGGCCATCCTCAACGTAAGCAATGTCACCGCATCCACGGGGGTATCCCGGAAAGCTATTTTTACGATGATGGCCTTTGTCGAAAACAGCACGGCACCCAGCAACGTGAAAATAAAACCGCTGAGAGAAATTCGCTGGGGAGTCAATTTTATATTCGTTTAATCCTGGCCGTTAGCGGGTCAGGCTATTTACACCGGGATATTAAATTCCCGCAGGGCATCGTTCAGGCTTGTCTTCAGATCCGTACTGGGCTTGCGTTTACCAATAATCAGGGCACAACTCACATGATATTCACCTGCCGGAAACTGTTTTGGATAAGTGCCTGGTATCACTACGCTGCGGGCCGGCACGCGTCCCTTATATTCAACCGGTTCACTGCCGCTGACGTCTATGATCTTTGTACTCTGCGTGAGTACGACATTGGCGCCGAGCACGGCTTCTTTTTCCACCAGCACACCTTCCACCACAATGGAGCGTGATCCGAGAAAGCATCCATCTTCGATAATTACCGGTGCTGCCTGCATCGGTTCCAGTACCCCGCCAACACCCACGCCACCGCTAAGATGCACACCTTTTCCTATCTGCGCGCAGCTTCCAACAGTTGCCCAGGTATCCACCATGGTTCCTTCATCTACATACGCACCTATGTTTACGTAACTCGGCATGAGTACCACATTTTTTGCCAGGAAGGCACCATAACGGGCCACGGCATGTGGCACGGCCCTTACACCAAGCGCGGCATACCCGCTTTTCAGCTTCATCTTATCATAAAATTC
>JBDTEB010000350.1:0-5730 GCA_039922795.1 Chitinophagaceae bacterium | reverse complement strand
GGAATATGGGTTGATCAAATCCATCAACGAAATATCCTTGCCTGAAAACAAACCGTTATCTTTTATAGCTCCAGGATTAATTGATTTGCAGGTTAACGGTTATAAAGGCGTCGACTTCAATTCGTCCTGTTTACAATCTACTGATGTGCTTGCCATTACCTCCTCATTACTTGAACAGGGGGTTACCACTTATTTCCCAACGGTAATTACCAACACAAGCGAAAACATCAGGCGATCTCTGATGGCCATTGACAAATCATGTATTGAACATGAAATGATAAGATCGTGCATCGGAGGCATTCACCTGGAAGGACCGTTTATATCGTTACAGGAAGGACCGGTAGGTGCTCATGATAAACGACAGGTGAAACCACCTGACTGGAAACTGTTTTTAGATTTCTACCACGCATCAGGAGAAAGAATTAAAATAATAACCTTATCACCCGAATGGCCGGAAACGGCGGATTTTACCAGGCACTGTACTCAACTGGGCGTAATCGTATCCATCGGTCATACAGCGGCGACTCAAAAACAAATCAATGAAGTAGTAAGTGCCGGTGCTGTGATGTCTACACATTTAGGTAATGCAACACATCAAATATTACCTCGTCATCCAAACTATATATGGGATCAGTTAGCAGACGACAGACTATCGGCAAGCTTTATCTCAGATGGATTTCATTTACCCAATTCGGTTATAAAGATAATATTGAAAGTTAAAGGAGATAAGAGCATCCTGGTGAGTGATTCCGTTAGCCTCGCAGGCCTGGAAGCGGGTAGCTATAACACTCCTGTTGGAGGGAGAGTTACGCTGACTGCCGAAGGCAAACTACATCTTGAGGGCAAAGAAGCTGTCCTGGCTGGCTCAGCTAAAACACTTATCCAGGCCGTAGAATATCTTTATCAACAGAAGCTGCTAAGTCTTGCTGATGCCTGGAAACAAGCTTCCATCCATCCGGCTTACCTGCTGAATACACCTCACCGAAATGGTATCCTGGAAGGTGCTCCTGCAGATCTTGTGCTCTTTAATGTAAAAGATAACAGCATAGGCATAGCAGATACTTATAAAAATGGAAAGAAGATAAAAAAGCAAGACAAGTAAACAAAAGATTTATTAAGATGAATACAGTATTGCCGGGTGCGCTGAGTAAGAAGGATACCAATATCTCTCTGTTGACTATCGGAGTAATGTTTTTTGTGTTTGGTTTTGTAACATGGATTAATGCCATACTGATACCCTATTTCAAAATTGCCTGTGAGCTTACAAATTTTCAATCTTACCTGGTAGCGTTTGCCTTCTATATTGCGTACCTCATCATGTCGTTGCCCGCCTCTCTCCTGCTTGAAAAAACCGGTTTTAAGAAGGGGATAATGATTGGTTTTTTTGTAATGTCTGCCGGGGCAATGATTTTTATTCCGGCAGCACTGACACGTACCTATCTTGTCTTTTTAGCGGGTCTTTTTACCCTGGGTACCGGCCTCGCCATATTACAGACAGCAGCTAACCCGTATGTGACTATTTTAGGACCAAAAGACAGTGCAGCAAGACGGATTAGTATCATGGGAATATGCAACAAGGCTGCCGGTATTTTAGCGCCCTTGTTATTCGCAGCAGTAGTATTGAAAGTTACAGATAGCCAATTATTCAGGGAACTGCCTTTAATGTCTCCAGCAAATAAAAGCGAAGCACTCGATGAGCTGATTCGACGGGTTATTTTACCCTATGCCGTAGTGAGTGTTATTCTGTTTGGACTTGGGTTGTTTATCCGCTTTTCCAGGCTGCCCGAAATTGATACCAGGCATGAAAATGATGAACTAGCTGCCTCTAATTCAGGTAAGAAAAGTATAGTACAGTTCCCGTACCTGATTCTTGGAGCTGGTGCAATATTTCTTCATGTGGGCACACAGGTCATTGCAGTAGATACTGTTATTGCGTATGCGGGTTCAATGGGAATTAATCTTCTGGAAGCAAAGGTGTTTCCGTCCTATATTCTTTTCGCAACCATAATAGGATATTCCATCGGTATTGTATGTATTCCAAAATATCTAAGCCAGGTCAATGCCTTGAGAGTTTGTACCATCACCGGGCTGCTGCTAAGTTTCTGCATACTTTTTCTTTCGGGGCGAGTCAATTTTCTGGGACATACCTCCGATATCTCTCTTTGGTTTGTCGTTGCTTTGGGATTACCCAATTCGATTGTATGGGCAGGTATTTGGCCACTTGCCTTAAATGATCTCGGCAGGTACACCAAAAAGGGCGCTTCCATACTGATAATGGGTTTGTGCGGAAATGCCATAGTGCCGCTTATTTACGGTCGCCTGGCAGATAATTATTCGGTACGATACGGGTATTGGGTGCTTGTTCCCTGCTATCTCTACCTGATTTTTTATGCTGTATATGGTCACAAGATCAAGTCGTGGCAGAAACAAATATCATTTAAATGACGATTATGAAAAAAAACTGGTTGATTGGATTGCTGTTCTGTGTTGCAAATATGTGCACTGCTCAAACTAAAGAAGCCGGAGGCTTTGCCGTTCGCGGATATCACATTGATTTACGAATACAGGTGATCAAATTGCCTGCATTGAAAGCATTGGCAAGTAAGCTTAAAGCGAATGGCATAAACACGTTGGTAGTAGAGTGGGAAGCCACTTATCCATTTGAAAAGTATCCGGTTATCCGCAATAGGTATGCCTATACAAAAGAGGAGATTCGCTCGTTTATGAAACACTGTGATAGTTTGCAACTCGACGTTATTCCACTTCAGCAAAGCTTCGGCCATGTGGAATACATTCTCCGGAATTACAGGTTTGCCAACCTGCGTGAAGACAGTCGTGATTTCTCCCAGGTCTGTCCTGTGGAAGAGGAAGGAAACAGAGCGCTCTTTACCGATCTTTTCAGAGAGCTGGCGGATACCCATTCCTCCAAATACATTCATATTGGGGGTGACGAAACCTACTTGCTGGGTCATTGTGAAAAGTGTAAGAAGAAAGCCGCGGAGGAAGGCCTCTCCAAATTATATATCGATCATATCAGAATGCTTTGTGACATCGTGATAAAGTTGGGAAAGCGACCTGTATTATGGGCAGATATCGCGCTGAAACACCCCGAGGCGATAAAGCTTCTCCCCAGGGAAACGGTATTTATTGATTGGAATTATGGTTGGGAGCTGAACCGGTTTGGTAACCTGGATAATCTGCTGAATAAAGGGTATGAAGTATGGGGAGCCCCGGCAATAAGGTCTTCTACCGATAATTACTATCTATCTCAGTGGCAGCTCCATTTAAATAATCTGAAAGACTTTATTCCAGCTGCAAGAAGATTGGGTTATAAGGGAATGATCTTGACATCATGGTCTACGAATGGGATCTTCAATCCGATCTTCAATGGCAGCAACGATATTTTTGATTTGTATCCTCGAGGTCACCGGTATCCGTTCACCGGGTACAATATGTTGCTTGAAGCATTTTTTGAAGCAGTAAAGTCTGATGAACCGTTAAATATCCCCGTTTTTATTAGTAAATATGCGAAGAAAACCTTTGGCTTTACTTCCAACCAGTCTAGCTTGTTCTGGAAGGCGCTCAGCACCGGCCCATACGACATCAGCCAGGGGGAAGTGATGACGCCAGACCCACCAACTATCCAGCAGATGCTCGACAGCACCAAATGGGCCGCGAAAGTCCTGGAACAGTTAAAGCCGGTGAGGGGACACGAAGAGTTTGCTCAATTGAAACTGATGACCGATATAAGAGTACAATATCTGGAGACTTATTTACTCGAAGACAGGCTAAACAAAAAAACCTTTAATTCAACTGATTTTGAATTGATCGCTGCCAGCTTGAAAACAGTATTAGCCAAATCGGCAGACCTCGATAAACGCTTTATAGACCTCAATAAAAGCACTTTCTATCTGGCAGAATTGCAGGCCGAGAACAAGATACGAAGCTATCATATCCAGGTACTTTTCGACAAGGTATCAGAAAACAGAAACAAAAATTCCGGTATTGATATCGTGGGCGGAAGGTAAACTTCGTAAATAGGGTTAACTTGATTCATGTTATAACACTTTTAATATTATAGTCTTATGCAGCAAGAAAAAATGGAAGAACTAAAAGCGTCTTTCGAAAAAGACGGATATGTCTTTATAAAAGAATTCCTTGGCAGAGAACAGGTTGATGAAATCAATAGTAAGCTGGTTGATTATATCCAGTCTGTGGTTCCTGGTATGCCGGCTAATCATGTTTTTTATGAGGACAAGGAAAGGCCGGAAACATTGAAACAACTACAGGATCTGCAGCTTCATAGCTCCTTTTTCAATCAACTAATGACGAATAGTGCATTTGAAGAAGTTGCTGAAATATTGTTGGGAGAGAAAGCCATCGGAAAAAATGTCGAGTACTTTAATAAACCTCCGTTAATAGGCAAGGCAACGCCCCCTCACCAGGATGCGTTTTATTTTAACCTGAAGCCACCCCAGGCAGTTACCATGTGGTTGGCACTGGAAGATGTTGCTATAGAAAACGGTTGTGTAAGCTATGTAGCCGGTTCGCATAAGAAAGGGATGCGTGCGCATGGGCGAACGCAAACGCTGGGCTTTTCACAAGGAATAACTGATTACGGAAATGAAGAAGATGCGGCTAACGTAAAAGCTTTTCCAGCAGAACCGGGAGATCTTTTGGTTCATCATTGCATGACCATACACTCTGCGGGCTCTAATATTACAACAGACAGAACGCGGAAAGCCTTAGGGTTAATTTACTTTGGGGAGTCCGCTGAGCCCGATTTGGAAGCCACGGAAGCCTATAAGCAATCATTAAACCTCCCATTGGTTAATAGTTGAACAAACTTTCCCATACCACAAAATTTCAGACGTAATAAGATCAGTAATTAAATATCATTCTTTTCAATATACTCATTATGCAAGCGGGGATATCTCCAGCCTCCGTCTATTGCTGTTAATAAAAACACGTTGAAGTTTATATCGCAGGCATGGCTTACCGTAGCATTGTTAAGTGTTGTTGGTTGTCTGAACTACCTTGACAGAACGATGATTTCCACTATGAGGGAATCTATTGTCACGTCAATACCCATGTCCAATGCCCAATTTGGTTTGCTTACTTCCATGTTTCTTTGGATCTATGGAATTCTGAGTCCATTTGCAGGTTTTCTTGCCGACAAATTTAATCGCAGTAAAGTGATTATAGGCAGTTTATTGGTATGGTCACTGATCACGCTGCTAACCGGCGAGGTTAAAACGTATAATCAGTTATTAATTACACGTGCGTTAATGGGCATAAGCGAGGCCTGTTATTTGCCGGCTGCTTTGGCCCTTATTGTAGATTATCATAAAGGCTCTACCAGGTCACTGGCAACAGGTATCCACATAGCGGGAATTCTGGTGGGTCAAAGCCTGGGTTTTGTAGGCGGACTCATTGCAGAACAATATCACTGGAGCCTGGCCTTCACGCTATTTGGCGTTCTAGGCATCGCGTATTCAATAGTGCTAAGATTTACATTACGAGATGCTCCTAAAACAAGAGAGATAAGCACTGCAGCTAGTTCAAGCGAAAAAGTAAGTTTCGTCAGCGCTTTGAAAAATATCTTTAGCAGTACTTCCTTTGTTCTTTGCCTAATTTATTTCGGCGTATTGGGCATAGTAGGATGGATGATCGTAGGGTGGTTGCCTACCTATTACCAGGAACACTTCAATTTGTCGCAGGGTATGGCTG
>JBDTEB010000349.1:0-5716 GCA_039922795.1 Chitinophagaceae bacterium | reverse complement strand
ATTTCCCATGAGCAAACTGGTCGCAGAAACCATGCGTGTTCCCGTTCAGCCAAATAAGGCGATCGTTGGGGCCAATGCATTTTCTCATTCTTCGGGGATCCATCAGGATGGCTTCCTTAAAGATTCACTCACTTATGAAATCATTAACCCTCTGGACGTGGGAGCCGATGCCAGCAGAATAGTTCTTACGGCAAGAAGCGGTCGCAGCGCCCTCGCCTATCGGTTTCACAAACTCGGCTACGAATTTAGCCGCAACGATATTGATGCCCTGTACCTCAAATTTCTCGAGGTCGCCGACAGCAAGAAGGAAATCGGGGAGGAAGACTTAAGGATGCTGGCAGGAGAGAAAGCGGTCAGCTGTTAGCCATTTTTCTTCCTATAAAAAGATCCAGCAAGTCGCAGAACAGAAAAGGAACAAAACATCATATCACCTAAAACACAAACCTTACAGCTTATATCTATCCTCATGGCACGCACACTCTTCGACAAAATCTGGAACAAACACGTGATCAAAACGATCCCGGGTGGACCCTCCGTGATTTATGTAGATAAACATTTTATTCATGAAGTGACCTCTCCGCAAGCCTTTGCAGGCATTGAGAAGAGAGGACTAAAAGTGCTGAGACCCCAGAATACGGTGGCCACAGCAGACCATAACGTTCCAACGATAAATCAGCACCTGCCCATCAAAGACGAACTTTCAAGGATCCAGGTGCAGCAGCTCAAGGAAAACTGCGCCAACCACCATATCGAACTTTACGGGTTAGGACACCCTTTCCAGGGAATAGTGCACATTATCGGCCCTGAACTGGGCATCACACAACCCGGACTGACAATTGTTTGTGGGGACAGTCATACCTCCACACATGGCGCCTTTGGCTCGGTGGCGTTTGGCATCGGCACCAGCGAAGTGGAAATGGTTTTTGCAACGCAGTGCCTGATGCAGACCAAGCCCAAAGTGATGCGCATCAATATCGACGGTGAACTCAATCCAGGTGTCGTTTCAAAAGACATCATCTTATATATCATCTCTAAGATCACCGCCAGTGGTGCCACAGGATATTTTGTAGAATATGCAGGATCCGCTATCCGTGCACTTAGCATGGAAGCCAGGATGACCATCTGTAACATGAGCATAGAAATGGGCGCCCGCGGAGGAATGATCGCTCCCGATCAAACGACTTTCGATTATATGCAGGGTAGACTCTTTGCACCCGCCGGCGCGCAATGGGATAAAAAGATGGAAGCCTGGAAAGAATTGTTTACTGATGAGGACGCTGTATTTGACGTAGAGCTGAATATTCAGGCAGCTGATATAGAGCCAATGATCACGTATGGCACAAATCCGGGCCTCGGTATCCCCATAAACGGACATATTCCCGTTACGGAATCCATCACTGATGAAGGCGAACGGAAAAACATTATTAAAGCGCTCGAATATATGGGCCTCGAAAGCGGTAAATCGCTGATCGGCATGCCTATCCAGCACGTTTTCATAGGTAGCTGTACCAATGCAAGGATAGAAGATCTTCGCCTGGTCGCCTCCGTGATAAAAGGAAAAAAGAAGAGTCCGAACGTTGAGGTGATGATCGTCCCGGGCTCTCAACAGGTGGCCAAACAGGTGATGCAGGAAGGTCTCGACAAGATCTTCGAAGAAGCTGGTTTTACCATCCGCCAGGCGGGATGTAGCGCCTGTCTCGGTATGAACGAAGACAAGATTCCCGCAGGGCATTATTGCGTCAGTACAAGCAACAGGAATTTCGAAGGAAGACAGGGAGCCGGTGCAAGAACTTTGCTCGCCAGTCCGCTCAGCGCCGCTGCCGCCGCTATCACAGGAGTAATAACCGATATCAGGGAAATGTTACCGGCAGAGGCCTAAATCAACTACATCATGCAACCGATAAATATTATTCATTCCCGTTTTGTTCCAATGCCGCTTGAGAATATCGACACGGACCAGATCATCCCGGCAAGATTCCTGAAAGCTACTACCCGCCTGGGTTTTGGAGAAAATCTTTTTAGGGACTGGAGATACGGCAGCAATAATAATCCGATAGAAGGATTTGTATTAAACAACCCGGCATATACCGGCGATATCCTGGTGGCAGGAAAAAACTTCGGGTGTGGATCATCGAGAGAACACGCTGCCTGGTCGCTACTGGACTATGGTTTTTACGTGGTAATTTCCAGCTTTTTTGCCGACATCTTTAAAAACAATGCGCTAAATAACGGGGTTATCCCGGTACAGGTGACGGACGAATTCCTTGATAAAATTTTTGAACAGGGAAACGAACAGACCTTGACCATAAATCTCGCCGAACAAACGATCACCATCGATTCAACAGGCGAACAGGCAAATTTCGACATCAATGATTATAAGAAAACATGCCTGCTAAATGGCTATGACGATATTGACTATCTCATCAGTATGAAAGAAGAGATTGCAGAATATGAAAAACAGCAAGCCGGGTAAATCACTTTTATGAAAAAAAACATTGCAGTAATTCTTGGTGATGGCATCGGCCCTGAGGTCACCAATCAATCAATAAAGATCCTCGAGGCTATCAGAAGTCGTTTCGGACACGAGTTTGAATACAGTTATGGATTAATGGGCGCTGATGCCATCGATAAGACCGGAAACCCGCTGCCCGATGAAACCATCAGCCTTTGCAAAGAAAGCGATGCCATTTTATTCGGTGCCATCGGTCATCCGAAATACGATAATGACCCGACTGCGAAAGTCAGACCCGAGCAGGGTTTGCTGAAACTGAGAAAAGAACTGCAGCTGTTTGCTAATATCCGCCCGGTAAGTACCTACCCTTCATTACATCACCTTTCGCCGCTTAAAAATAAGCAACTCGAAAACGTTGATTTTGTCATTTACCGAGAACTGACCGGAGGTATTTATTTCGGAAAGAAATTTATCAATGAAGAAAAAACGCAGGCTTCAGATGAATGCGTTTATACAAGCGCAGAAATTGAAAGAATCGCGCACCTGGCTTTTCAGTCGGCGCAGAGAAGAAGGAGGAAACTGACCCTCGTTGATAAGGCCAACGTACTGGAAACATCCAGGCTATGGAGAAAAGTGATCCAGAACCTGGCACCTTCTTACGCAGATGTTGCGGTTGATTATATGTTCGTGGATAATGCGGCGATGCAGATCATTCTCAATCCAAAACAATTCGATGTTGTACTTACAGAGAATATGTTCGGCGATATCATCAGCGATGAGGCCAGCGTGATCAGCGGTTCACTGGGACTGCTGCCTTCCGCTTCTATCGGAACCGGTCCTGCACTCTTTGAGCCCATCCATGGCTCCTATCCGCAGGCCGCAGGAAAAGATATCGCAAACCCTATCGGTTCCATTCTTTCTGCTGCACTTATGCTTGACCATCTCAAAATGCATGAAGAAGCTTCCCTGATCAGAAATGCAGTAGAATGGACTTTATCCAACGGATTTGTATCACGCGATATTGATTCGGTAAATAATTATTCCACAACAACGATCGGCGACCTGATCAAAGATTTTGTTGAGGACCGTCTTCCAACAGGAACGCAAAAGGGGCATGAAAACCTGAGCAAGTCAACCATCATTTAATAAAATGAATTTACCCGGTTATGAGTCGCGTTTTTTTGCTAGCGGGTACAAACAATATGTATGAATTATTATAACGAAGACACCATTATATATCTAAACGGAGATTTTGTAAAAGCCTCTGAATCTAAAATGGATTTCTACAGCCAGTCGCTGCACTACGGTTACGCAGTGTTCGAAGGCATTCGATCTTACAGAACCGTCACGGGCGACGCACGCATTTTTGAAGAAAAAGCCCACTACGAACGTCTCAAAAGATCTGCCACGCTGATGAATATGCCGTATGAATACTCAACGGAGAAACTCATTGAAGCAACATATACGCTGCTCGATCTCAACAATATCAAGGACGCTTATATCCGGCCATTGATTTATGCACCGGCCAATATGAGTTTTGTTCGCAATACAGTATCTTATATCATGATCGCTGCCTGGGAAATGGCCCCATTTCTTGGTGAAAAATTACTCCGCGTGATGACGTCATCGTTCCAGCGGCCAAATCCCAAAAGCTGTCATATCGAAGCAAAAGCATCCGGTCATTATGTAAATTCATTACTGGCAAGCCATGAAGCAAAAGCTAACGGTTATGATGAAGCGCTGCTGACAGATATGAATGGTTTTGTAGCAGAAGCTCCAGGCGCAAACATGTTTATGGAGATCGATGGTGTTTTATACACCCCGCCTGCCGGAAATATTTTACCCGGCATAACAAGGGCAACGGTGATGGGTATCTGCGATGACCTCAATATTCCTGTGGAAGAGAAATTATTTACAATAGACGAATTACGAAACGCCGACGCCGCATTTTTCTGTGGCACCGCAGCCGAAGTAATCGGTTGGGATTCGCTGGATGGCAGGCCCTTCTTAAAATCATGGAATGAATCAGCAGGAAAGATCGTACAGGATGCCTACAAAAACAAAGTCATAGAAAGCGGCTTTACCAGGAGCAGGAACTCACGGGAAGGCGTGACCGCATAATGGAGGAGCAAAACTACAAGCATTGTTCTAACCCCCCAACTGGCAAGGGACTGGTAAAGAAATCAATGACAAAAATAAAGACAGCAAACAAATCGCATTAATGAACACCGAGCTAAATAAATACAGCAAAACGATTACCCAGGATATGACCCAGCCTGCTGCACAGGCCATGTTATACGGTATTGGATTAACAGAAGAGGACCTCAAAAAGGCACAGGTGGGCATCGTAAGCATGGGCTATGAAGGCAATACCTGCAATATGCATCTGAATGATCTCGCGAAAGCGGTGAAAGTAGGTGTAAAAGATGCCGGCCTGGTGGGTTTGATCTTTAACACGATTGGTGTGAGTGATGGCATCAGCAACGGCACCGATGGTATGCGCTACTCGCTCGTTAGCCGCGACCTGATCGCTGATTCTATTGAAACCGTTTGCGGTGCTCAATACTATGATGCCTTAATCGCCATACCCGGTTGCGACAAAAATATGCCCGGATCCCTGATTGCTATGGGGCGGCTGAACCGCCCGGCCATCATGGTTTACGGCGGAAGCATAGCGCCGGGTCATTACAAAGGGAAGGACCTTAATATCATTTCTGCCTTTGAAGCACTTGGACAAAAAATCGCCGGCAATCTTTCCGACGAAGACTTTAAAGGAATTATCCAGAACAGCTGTCCGGGCGCAGGTGCCTGCGGCGGAATGTATACGGCCAACACCATGTCTTCGGCCATTGAAGCACTGGGAATGAGCCTGCCCTACTCTTCCTCCAACCCTGCTATCGGTCCGGAGAAACTAAAGGAATGCCACGAAGCCGGCAAGGCTCTGAGGCTGTTGATGGAAAAAGACATAAAGCCGAAGGATATCATGACACGCAAGGCATTCGAAAATGCCATCGTCGTGGTTATGGTGCTGGGAGGAAGTACCAATGCGGTAATGCACCTGATCGCCATGGCGAAAAGCGTTGACATCCCGTTGACACAGGATGATTTTCAGAAGATCAGCGATCGCATTCCGATGCTGGCTGATCTTAAGCCAAGTGGAAAATACCTGATGGAAGACCTCCATAATATTGGCGGGGTTCCTGCTGTAATGAAATATTTACTCAACAACGGGTTACTCGACGGCAGCTGCCTTACTGTCACTGG
>JBDTEB010000348.1:0-3758 GCA_039922795.1 Chitinophagaceae bacterium | reverse complement strand
CGCTTTTTACCACCCTGAAAATATATGCTGCTTAATTCTTACATGTGGTAAACCACGATTAGAAGGTTCTATTTTTTTAATTATTAACCTTTTGATTGACACTTCGAATTAGAGATTGCTTGAACATCAGGAAGCCCATAACTGTAGTCGGCACTTTACAATGCAGAGTTTTCGGCAATTAAGGATGCAGGATATTTGGCAACAACACTACAGGATATTCGGCAACAAGACTACACGATAATCGGCAACAACAGTACACAGATATCGGCAGCAATACTGCAGAGGTATTAAAAGTATTTATTAATTTTCATTGGGATCAAAAATTGTTTTTCGATTTTCCAGCCTGTAGCTTTTACCAGTTAGATTTATCACTTCGCATTGGAACAATAATCTATCGAGCAAAGCTGTCGCCAGCACTTCATCATCGAGCCTTGAAGCCCATTCTGCGGGTCTCTTGTTGGTGGTGATAACAAAAGATATTTTTTCATAGGTGTTGTTGAAAAAATTAAAGAAAGCCAGCGCATGATTTTTTTCAATCGGGAAAGTCATCAGGTCATCTATCACGATTAAATCTGCTTTTGATAACCTGTTGTATTCAACCTTTGCAGCAGAGGAAAAATCTTTCATCTTGAACATATTGATCAGGTCCTCCATCGTGCGGAAGTAAGCCTTATATCCTTTGTTTACTGCGTCAGCGCAAAGTCCGGCGGCCAGGAATGATTTTCCTATCCCCGATGGCCCGGTCAATAAGATATTAAATACCTGGTCCAGCCAGTTGAGCTCTCTGAGTTGATTTAAACGGGTCTTAGAAAGACCGCTATCATTTTTACACTGGAACAGATTGAGGTCAGTGGTGCGCGGCAGCCGGGCCGTTTTGAGCCTTTTTTGTTTGTCGTGGTAATCGCGGTGTGCAGCTTCGATCTTTAGCAAGTCGACCGTGTACTCCATATAGCCCATTTTTTCTGCCTCCGCGGACGTTATTAATTGTTCAATGCCTGCATTAATTCCACCCAGTTTAAATTGGCGGCAATACTGTTTGATAATTTGTGTGTTGTCCATCATGATTGATTTTTTGAGTAATGTATTTATGTAAGATTATTAGGGCAAGTGATTATGTATGACCCCATTAGGAGGACATTTTAAAACAGATCGATGTAATCTTTAATGGAACTTTTGGCTGGCTCTTGTAATGCACCTGGTGGCAACGCTCCATTTAGTGGATTTCTTTGCAGGGAAGGATAGTCCAGGATGGCTATAGCCGCTCTTGCCTGCATCTTCTGATCTACAATGGTTTTGAAATCCATGGCGCTTTGAATATTATTCTCGCAGCAATAGGCCAGTGTTTCACGGATCGTGGTTTTATCAGTGGCGTCAATTATATCCCTGAAGAGAAGCACCTGGTCGCGGATATACCTTGGCTTTGCTTTTCGTACCGCATTTAAAAATTGCCGCCCCTGCTGGGCATCTTCTGCCAGCCATACGCAGACCTCATGGATCAGGTTATCGATCCTGGTGGACTTATCCCTTTTATGATCTGTATTGATTACTTTTTTACCACTGCCAACAGCGATCATGTGTTTGCATAGTATATCACCCTGCAGATCGGAGATAATGAGCCAGATAGACTCATCCACACCCGCAGTTACTACCGTTCCCCTTCCTTTGAAAGTACCTAACGGTAAGGAATAGAAGTTGCCCTTGTAGGAGATTGCATTGTCTTTACGCACTGTGTACACCTGCGGGTTAGCGGTTTGAATAAACGTGGGAAAAGCAGCCAGGTAAGGTTGCTCAGTCAACCATGCCACCTGCGGCGATATTTTTGTTGTACCGTGAGGTAGTTTATTGGCCGTGCGACTGAGCCATTGAAGTGCCTCTTCATTTAAGGTAGCTATATCGCAGAAACACCTGTTGTACAGGAAGTTCTGTTTGATGTACTTCACCACGTTCTCAATTTTGCCTTTGCTCTCCGGATCTGCCTTACGGCAGAAATGAAGATTAAAGTGCCTTTCCTTGGTATAGGCCCTGAAAGCATCAGTCAGAATGATATCACCCTTGTTTTCATCAACTATAAAAACCCGGTCCTGGTCATACACTACCTCTTCCGGAATACCCTGAAAAAAAGCAAATCCCTTTTCATGACCTGTTATGGACAGCTCAGTGGTAAAGTGCTCCTCGATAAACCAGACATATTTATACCTTGACCGGGACAACTGAATAACAATAAAAAACACCTTAACCCTTTTACCCAATCCATTGCGAAGGTTGTATACACCGAAATCAGCCTGGGCCTGCTTTCCGTATGGAGTTTCTTCCACCATCTCATATTCTCTTGCAGGCTTGATTTGGGGGAGGTTATACTTTTGACGCACCCATAGTACAAAATTAAACAGTGTCCTGGTGGCTGTTTCAGGAAACTCGGGGAAGGTTTCCTTTAGCCAGTCATGCATTTGTGCCGCGGAGGTGTCAGGGTACTTTTCGAGCCTTGTCCTGACAAAGGATTCGTAGGGAAGCAACCCTCGTTTACGCTGCGACTTACTTTCTACGAACTGGTTGAACTGCTCCATGTTCTTAGACAAATAAGACTTTACTGTCCGCCAGTTAATGCCCGTAATACTACTGATTTTTGCAATTGAAAATCCTTGCTGATGTAATTGTTTTAGGCTTTGATATGTCATAAGTTTCTTGATATAAGCATTCATAATGGCGGGAATTATATTTCCCGCGAAAGTGATGTTCTTTCATAAAACACCTCTGCACTATTGTTGCCGAAAATTATGTATCATTGTTGCCGATTTCTCAGCATCGTTGTTGCCGAAAACTGTGTATTCCTAATTGCCGAAAGTTGTGTAGTTGTAATTGCCGATCACAGTATTCGTTTGTAAATCCCCATTTCTGATTATCGCATTGTCCTTTAATAACTAAAACAGGAGTTTTAAGATTTTTCAGATTAGGTCTTTGGTCGTTAACTTTTGTTAAGCTATTAAAAGTCATAATACTTGCATAAAAGCCACTGCCAGCATCTTCTTTTAATATATTTGAAGTGTCACAAACTGTTGACTTATTCACTTCATAATTCAGATAGGTTGCGAAGTCATCTGCTTCTTTGTCTGTTGCTAACTTTATGTCAAACTTAGTTGCCAAAAATGCCATAGCTTTTGTTCTTATGTTGTTAGCAATCTTGTTGCCTTGAGCGTTACTGTAAAATGGAACTTTTAAATGAAAACTATCTGGTGATTGAAGACCTGCTAATTCCTGGTGCACAGGAAAAATTGGACCCGGAGAAGTAAATATTATCTTTTCAATTTTATCAGAATAGTTCGCAACAAACAAGGCTGCAAATATGCTTCCCCAAGATTGACCAATTAATATTACCTTATTAGCATTTATTTTTTTGATTATTTCATTTAAGTCTTCAATGTGTCTTGCTACAGTGTAATCTTTAATGTTCACTAATCTTTCAGACTGACCGTTTCCTATCTGGTCATATAGATAAATATCAAAGCCGCTATCAGCAAGAGAAGTAAAAGCTTGAAAATCTCTATCAGTTATGTGTCCACCCGGACCACCATGCAAGTAGATAATCGGATATTGTTTCTTATTTCCTTTACCTTGAATTAAAGTATAACCAATTTTGGAACCACTTGATAAGTCCCAATATTGCGTATTAGGTCTTTCTTTTAAATGAGGAACATTATAACTTCTTGGATAAAATATTTCAAATGAAAATATTATTATAGTTATAATCAACGTGTAACTAA
>JBDTEB010000347.1:0-2810 GCA_039922795.1 Chitinophagaceae bacterium | reverse complement strand
CCGGATTTCAAATATCGGTATCAGGAAAAATATTAATTTCGACAGATTCAAATCTCCGGTTTCAATTGTCTACATGAAAATTAATTTACGACTCTTCAGAGAAAAGGTAGTCATCTATAAATTATCTTTTCGCCGTTTCCTCGGCAGACTGGAAAAGAATCCGCCGAAAGGACTAGACAAAATTACAGAACTCGTAAGTAAAGACGTTTGGAAAGAAGTCGACTGCCTGACCTGTGCCAACTGTTGTAAAACCATGTCGCCGACCTTTACCGTAAAAGATGTAAAAAGAATTTCAGCACATCTCGGGATGAGGCCGCTTGAATTCCGGGACAAATATCTGTATCTCGAGAAAAAGGATAAAGACTGGATGAATAAAAAGCAGCCTTGTCAGTTCCTCAATCTGCAGAATAACATGTGCACTATTTATGAAGTTCGTCCCGACGACTGCGCCGGTTTTCCTCATCTCACCCGAAAGAAAATGGTCGACTATATGCACGTCCACAAACAGAATGTGCAGTATTGCCCCGCCACTTTCAAGATGGTGGAGAAGATGAAAGCTCTCCTTTCCTGACTATTTACCAGTAGTACACATCTTCTATCAGGTAAAACTCCGGCGGTTCGCTGGCATGAATGCTGATGGCCAACACATCATACTGAATCCTTTTCCATCCCGGGTTACGATGCTGGTATTCCTCTGCTGCTTTCATAATCTTAGACAGTTTTTTTTGATCTGCGTCATCTTCGGGCTCGCCGAAGGTTTTAGTTTTCCGGGTTTTTATCTCGATAAAATGTAAAACATTATTTTTGCTGGCAATCAGATCGATCTCGAAGTATGAGTATTTCCAATTGGTGTGGAGAACCTTGTAATCCTTTTTGGAAAGAAACTGAACACCAAGTCGTTCGCCGTATTTTCCCAGGTCGTTGTGGGCTGCCATTTGTTATATTGGGAAGATTATTTTTAATGAAATATTCAGACTATTTGCTCATCATCACTTGCAGGTAGATCGTAGTTAAAGACATATAATGAGCACAAAAAGGAACCTGTTTAAATTAAAAGGTAATGTTCAGCATTATCAATGGGGTGGCATGGATTTCATCCCGGACCTCTTGAATATAGGCAACCAGGAACGTAAGCCGTTTGCGGAATACTGGCTGGGTGCCCACAATAATTTCCCTTCGATGATGGAAGAAGCGCCGGTTACCCTGCTCAACGAATTCATTGATAAAGATCCGTCCGTACTCGGCGAACAGGTAAAAAATGAATACGGCAAACTGCCATACCTCCTCAAGGTGCTCGATGTAAAAGACATGCTCTCCATCCAGGTCCATCCTTCCAAAAAAGCCGCTGTCACGGAATTTGAAAAAGAGAACCAGGCGGGAATCCCGCTCTCTGCGCCCCAGCGCAATTATAAGGACGACAATCACAAACCTGAACTCATGCTCGCCCTGAGTGATTTTTGGTTGCTCCATGGCTTCAAACCGGAGGTTGACCTCAAAAATACCCTCAGCTCGATACCCGAGTTCGCCTTTATGCTGCCAATCTTCGAAGAAGGTAGCTACAAGAAGCTCTACGAGACGCTGATGAAGCTGCCGCAGGAAGAAGTAAATCGCATTCTTGGCCCTCTGCTTGAGCGCATCGTGCCTTTGTACGAAGCAGGTAAACTCAAAAAAAACGATCCCGGATTCTGGGCAGCAAGGGCTTCACTAACTTTCAATCAGCCAGGAATTATCGACAGGGGCATCTTTTCCATTTATATTTTCAACCTTGTGTTCCTGCACAAAGACCAGGCGATATTTCAGGATGCGGGTATTCTGCATGCCTATCTCGAAGGCCAAAACATGGAGATCATGGCAAATTCTGACAACGTGCTGAGGGGTGGTCTCACTCCAAAACATATCGATGTGGAAGAACTTATTAAACACGTCAGTTTTCAGCCTACCCATCCGCATGTTATCCTTGGAACTTATATCAGTCCTTTTGAAGAGATCTACCGTTCTCCCGCGCCTGATTTTCAACTCAGCAAACTTCATATTACTCACGATAAACAGTTTTCGATCGTTTCACAGACGGCTTCCCTTTTCTTTGTGTTGAATGGTTCCGTTGCCTTGAGAGAAAACAGGGAGAAGGAAATTCACCTGAATAAGGGTGACGCGGCCATTTCATTTGCCGGTACACGGGTGAACTTGCACGCAACCGCCGATACAGTGGCGTTTCTTGCATCTGTTCCCGCAGCCGAATCTGAGGAAGTGGTCTAGGTTCCTGAACAACAAAATAATAAAGTTAGATTTGCATTTTATTTTTTGATTATGAAATTGAATAAGACGATAATTCAGTCCCTTCTTCTACTTATTGTGATCGGAGCTCTTTACAGGGTGATACCTGGCAGGCCTTATGGCTTTGCTCCGCAGATAGCCATGGCTGTTTTTGCCGGTATGGTGATCAAAGACAGAAAATGGGTTTTCGCCGTACCTGTTTTGTCGATGTTCATTTCAGATATGATCTATCAGATTCTTTATATCCGAGGCCTTACAGAGATCCCCGGATTTTATGAATGGCAGTGGCTCAATTATCTTTTAATTATGGGGATTACCGCCATTGGGTTTGCTTTTAAGAAAGTCAACACAAAGAATTTCCTGGTTTGTTCTTTCCTTGCTCCTACCGCATTTTTCCTGGTTTCAAATTTTATCACCTGGTTTTCTGGATTCGGATATCATCGGCCTTTAACCTTCGCCGGACTGATGCAGTGTTATGCAGACGGGCTTCCATTTTTTCAAAGAAGCATCGTCGCTACATTAATTTTTGGTGTCGT
>JBDTEB010000346.1:0-2919 GCA_039922795.1 Chitinophagaceae bacterium | reverse complement strand
GATTCTTGGGATAATTTACCACCAGGCCGAGCTTCGTAATATTATTGGCATTCCTGAATGCATTCAGTCCGGCTGCCGTTTGCCTTGACTCAGAAGTCTGAAAGGTTTTCGCCGCTGTTACCACGAGGAGGGAACCAACGGTAAGCTGTAGGGTAAATTGATTGGAAAGGTTATTCGTTTTGCTGATATTATACAGGTTATCGATATAATTGGGAACCGTACCCGTTCTAAATTGGCCATTATACATCAGCTGCAGCGTATTCTTTTGGAACCTCCTCGAAATATTAAAGTTGTAATTGAAATCCAGATTGTCGCTTTTGTCTGCGTTGGTGTAATAAAAAATCCTCTTGCCCGAAGGATCGTTTATCAGGCTGTCTGTGATCGGGTTTAATGAACGGGTGTAGCCACCACTCGCATTGCCGTTTATTGAATATGGAGATTTCTCATTTTGCGTGTTAAAGTTCGAGTTGAGATTGAAGGAATGATTGATTCTGTTCTTTAGTAATGGATTTCCGTACCTGATATCATAGACATTGATATCATCCACAATCGTATATAACTGGTCCACTGATGGAAAGTCATAATTCTTTGAATAATTAGCGAAGATGACATACTGGAATTTATTCTGCTTCGTAAACTGGTAGGATGCATTTGCTTCCTGCCGGAAAAATTGAAAGGACCGGTCAAGGTTTCTCGCAGCAAAAGATGCCGACCTGTTTTTTTCTGTCTTAATATCCTCTGCCAGTTTTACCAGAAAATTCATATACCGATAGTGGGACGAGAAAAATTTGAAGGAAGATTTTGAAAGCGATAACGCAGGAGAATATTGAAACAAATCCCTTTCATTCCGGTTCGATATTTTGTTGTTGATGACGTATTGTTTCGTGGTGCTGTCGTAGTCACTCACTGAAGAATTATTTGCAGACCTGTTATAACCGATGATCTGATTGAGATTAAGGTTTACTCCAAAAAGATTATAACGCCCAAACAACAACCTCTTTAATCCCCCGTAGTCGATATTTGCGCCAAGCCTCGTATTATGATCATCCGTATTATAAACCCTGTTGAAGTTTGTGTTTTTAGCCGGGTCAATGACTGATTCAAAATAGCTTCTGACAAATCTTTCTGATAAATTATTCCCATCTCCTGCATTAAAATTTACCGTAATATTTTTTATCGGGTTGTCACCGTCCGATCTTGAGTAGTTTCCGGTAAAAGACTTATTGTCTGAACGTCGGTTAAATGAAGTATAGGACTTATTGGTGCTTTGCAGCTGGTTGGCACTATCCCTGACATCCGTGAACCGGGTAGAATTTCCTTCTTCCTTATTGGTATTCACGGAACCATTCAGGTTGAAATTATCGTTATAGCTGTTTGTTTTTACATAATTGACCCCAAGATCCTGCCTGTTGCTGAGCGTGTTCTGCACACCTTCTTCCCGAATAAATTGCGGGTTATCAATCGCCGTTCGATTTTGAAGGCTCAGATCAGTCAGGTATGCATCTGTTCCGGATTTATTATAATTGATGGCGATCCGGTTGTTTTGCCTGCTATTGGCCACATCGATAAAACTGTGCGTAAAAACCCCGCCAATGGAATGGTTTTTATTAACCCCGCTGGTTCCAAACCGTCCGACATTGTACAGGTTGGGATTGTAATTGCGGTATGTATTGTTCTGAAACATTTCCTGGATATTGCCAACGGTTTTATTCACGTTGTTGATACCCGCACCAATACCGGCGCTTGTTGTTTTGTTGTAAATCTGTAAGGAAAGATCTCCTTCGAACCTGTTTGTGGTACCGTAGCCGCCCCCCGCTTTTCCGAAATAGCCTTTTTTGCTGCTCTCCTTTAGCTTGATGTTCATGGTCAGCAGGGAATCCTGCTGCCGGGCACCTGGTTGCCCAATCTTGCTTCTGTCATATTCCTGGTAGAGCTGAATTTTGTCAATGGATGCCTTGGGTAAATTCTGTGTGGCCACCCGCGAATCTGTGCTGCCGAGGAACGGCTTTCCATCTACCAAAAGGGTTTCTACCTTTTTCCCGTTGACGGTTATCGTGCCATCCGACCAGATCGTGATGCCCGACACCTGGTTTAGCAATTCTTCGACAACCGCATCATCTTTCATTTTAAACGCAGCAGGATTGATCTCCAAAGTATCCCCATTCATTCGTACGGGACTCACCGCTCTTACCACCACAGTGTCTTTGCTACCGAGGTCCAATGTAATCAGCAGAGTGTCGGGCTTGTCGGTGGCCAGTTGAATATTCCTGGTATAAGCTGTATATCCAGTATAGGTAACGGTTACCAGTAACTCTTTTTTAAGGGGCAGTTTCGAAAAGGCAAATTTGCCAAATTTGTCGGACAGCTGGTACCCGATGAGGCTCGAGTCACGATTGAGAAAACTTATTGTGGCCAGTTCGAGGGGAGTATTGGTTTGAGCGTCCATTACGGAACCAACAACCTTACCTGTTTGCGCAAAAGTTCCGGTAAAATAGCCAAGCAAAACGCAGATAACAATTAATGGTTTCACGGTGCAGACTTAAGTTTGAATTCCACGACTACAGGTGCCGTTTCATGAGGTTTACGTTTCAAAAATTCCTCCAGCTCCTTGGGAACAGGTACATTTTTATTCTGATCAAAAAATGTAACCAGGTCACCTGCTTTTTGTAATTTGTAAAATTTGCCCTCGTTCCTCACGATATTTATTTCTGCCAGAAGCTGCAAATTATATTGGCTGCTATCTGCCTTGATACTCCTGGTTTTGTAGGTAATATTTCCCTTTTTCTGATAGATATACCATTCGTAATTAGACTGGTAACTAACATTGAAATAAAACAGCCCGGATGTTTCATAAAAATTATGTACCTGCCGAAATACCCATCCATTATTTCGTCTGAAGTTCTCCCGCTCCGTTTTATT
>JBDTEB010000345.1:0-12161 GCA_039922795.1 Chitinophagaceae bacterium | reverse complement strand
TTTGAAGGATATTCGAAAATTGATTCGTGAGAATATTGGAGAGGAACCCTGAAATGCTGTTGACCACAATACCTTCGAAAGCTTTGTTGGCCAGATCTCCGGTGCCGCTGCCATTTGAGCCACCCGTATATGGACCAAAAGTGTTGAAAACGATCAGGAAAGAAACCTGCTTGTTAAGCTCGTTGATGTCATTTTCTATAAAGGAAAATATCGTGGCAACGTCTGGACTGCTCCTGATCGGGCTGTTCGCGGGCAATTCGATCCTGAAGGCGATATTGGGCTTTGTCAGTTTTTCAGTGAGTTCGGCTATCACCAATACTTTTCCGCGATATCGTTTGATGTCTTCATTGGTTGTCGCCTTCGCAATGCTGGAGCCATTCAGGAGATCACTGAACCGCACATTCTCTGCCTCATACTCTGCCTCGATATTTATAGTGGCATTAGTGGGATCGCCGTTCCAGGAGATATAACTTCCGGCATCCTCCCTTAGCTTAAAATTTCGTTTGATCGACTGGAAGGTAAAATTATAATTGCCCCGTTCAATATTGAAGCGGCCGCTCATGGTCATGTCTTCATTGGTGCCTGCGCGGATCTTAAGATTGCCATTACCATTGGCTGCAATGATGTCACCTGTCAGCGGGTCGAGTATCACAAAAACATTGGCAAAATGATTCGCGGTGAGATCCAGCGATACGGAGAGATTTGATTCGGCTCGTTTAAGATCTGCATCTTTCATCTCCCGTCCATAAACTTTCCATACGATAAACCCTGCATCGCCGCTTTCCCTGCTGCTGCCAATGGGTAAATAAATATTCGAGGTATCGGTAGGCTCTCCCTTAATATCCATCCGCATATCTTCCATCGGCCCGGTCAGACTCATGCTGACCTTCCCGATCACCGATCCGTAGAACTGGCTGTTGTCGGCAGCAGTTGTATTCAACAAGAGAAGGCGATTGCTTTTTATATTGAAGTCAAAAGCCATGTCTTTGAAACCCTGGTGATCGAGCCTGCCATTCACAACTTCTCCCACATTTCCCAATGTGTCCCTGAGCGTAAATGATCCAAAGCCAATAGCTCCATCGCTGAAAGTCAGGTTTGCATCCGGGATCAGGTAATAACATTTGGTGTAATCTACCATCAGGCCTGCATCGCGCAATTTTATCTGACCAAGATATTTCAGGTCACGGGCCGGACCAACAATACGCAGATCGCCGCTGCCAAAACCTGAAACGCGGCTAAAGATGCCCGTTAGATACCTGGAAATAATATGTACATCGGCATTACGCAGTGCGAAGTTGAGATCAAGTGCTTGCTTCGCACTGTCCAGCAGATCGATCATCCCGTTCATATCAAAATTATAGTTCGGATTATCTGAACTGATCTTTGTGTCTATTTTGCCTGTGTTTTTGGAATAACTGGCATTTATATCCACCTTTCCCAGGCTGTCATTATCAAGCCGGAAATACTGCGTTTGTGCATTGACGTTTACCACCATATTCCCGAGTGGATCGGCGATATCTGCATTTCCGCTGAGCAATCCTTCGAGCCTGTAATCCCTGGTGAGGAACGGCGCGAAATCCCCGATATTAATTTTCTTCAGCGTGATCTTCAGATCATTGGAATTCCCGATATCCGAAGGACCTGCGGTGATAAAGATCTCCTGGTCTTCCTGATAAATGCGAACTCCTTCCATGGTAACCAGGTCGCGGCTTAGCACCAGTTCTCCATTTTTGTCGATGATCCATTTCTTGCCGTTAATGTCAAAATCTGATGGGTTAAAAGTGATCCTCACCCCGTTCTTCAGGGTTTGAACCAGTCCGGAAATATTTGCGGAACTCAGCGTTTGGTTGGCGCTGGTATGAATATCCACTTTTGAAAGATCACGACTGGAAGAAATAGTCAGTGAGGTGCCCGGGAAATGCAGGCTGTCGTTTACAAAAATATCACCTACGTTGCCTGACACCTGCAGGCTGTCGAGGTTACCTCTGGCTTTAATATCAATGTTAGAAAAATCGATATTTTTATAACTCACTGCAGGGATCTCCGTATCGAGATCGAAAATATTTTCCTCCAGGTTAATTCGTCCGGAAAGATTCGTATAATTTAATCCCCGAAGATTTTTGTCGATCAGGCTGAGATAGTCATCAACCTTCCGGGTCGCCACAGTGAAGCTGAATTTTTCATTCTTCATGCTCTGAGTTGGCGGCAGGATGTAACTGGGAAAATAGCGGTTCAGGAATAGTTGAAAGGCGTTGGGTAAATCTTTGATAGAAAAATCTCCCAGCAACAGCGCTTCAAACTCGTTGCTCGAGACCTTGACACTTTTTCGGTCGGTTGCGAAGATCGAGGATTCGAGCACCAGGGAGTCAAAAGACAGACGCTGTCCATCCCGGTACACTGAGGCGTCATAGATCTTTGCCGCTCCCAAAAAACTGTCGATGGTGGCACCTGTAAAATTAAATAATACCTGCCCGTTGAAATCGATATCTTCTTTATATAATTTTAATCTTTTCAGATTAGACTGATCAATGTTTGCCGTAAAATCAAATTTTGGCGTCGCCTGGCGAAAGTCGATCAGTCCATTAAGTTTTGCGTGAAGGTTGGTGTCGTTGGCTATTAAATCTCCGTTGAAAAGCCTTTTTGCGAGGGTCGCTTTTATTTTAAGATTTGAATAGCGGTAGTCATTAAAGTCGAGGTATTTCACTTTTCCGTCGAGCTCGGCGGTAAGGCCCCTGAGGTTAAAACCATTTCCCTTCACATCACCCTGAAAGCTTATTTTGCCAAGGGCCTCGTATGCGAGCAGTTGCCCGATGTTAAAACCTGATGTGGTAATTTTGCCGTTATAGACGGCCAGGCCCTTGTCGGGAATCTTCAAGTAAAGCTCGCCAGAAACGTCTCCCAGTCCGGTATTTATAAAACCTGAAGTAATAAAATCTGTAATGAACCCGGTAAAATATCCTTTAAATTTAAGGAAGCCGAGCCGGTCAAGCCGGGGATCATTTATCTTTTTAAGATTGGGGAAAAAGGCTATTGCATCGGCATAGGTCGTTCTGAAATCGTTCGATTTGAAATCGATAAAAGTCTTACTGATATCGGGAAGGCCAACTATTTTCAGGTCTCCAATCAAAACGGTACTCTTTCCTGCCTTCAGCTCCATGTTTTTGGTAGAAAGATTGCTGACTGAACCAACTACAGCACCTGAGAGTTGAATTTTTTTCTTCAGGTCTTTCAATTCAGGCGCAAAAAACGCAATATCATCACTATCTATTTCACTGTCGATCAGGCGGCCATCCATCCTTACCTTTTCAACGAAATCGCTCATGTCATCAAACTGCTGGTATCGCATGGCGAAATAGTTGCTGAGATGACTCTTATTGGTCCGGATGTCAAGGTTATTGAAAACCATCCCTTGGGGATCCATGGCAAGATCAGCTTTTAATGATCTTATTTTAAAGCCGCTTCGTTCGTCAGTTTGAAGGTTAAGCCGGGCAAAAACCGTATCGTCCGAAAGCCGAATATTGGTGAACGTACTGTTGAGGTTTGTGAAAAGGATATTTCTGCTGTCAAAATAATAATAGGGATTGCGTTTTGTCTGGGCACTGGCTTTAACGGTGCCGCCCTGCACAATGAATTCGCTGGCCGTGAGTTTCCAGCCTTCGGGGTTCCATTTCAGGGTGGAATCATTGAAGACTGGTTCTATATAGGTAGTGTCAACGGGACGTTTTGGCCGGTTGCCCTGGTATTGGTACACCGAAAAAAAAGGTTCAAGGATAGAAACCCTGTTAAGGTCGATTTCCTTTTTAGCCAGGTCCCATTTTCTTCCACTGAGTTGAAGAGATCTCAGGTGGAGGAAGACATCTTCGCCGCGCCACCCGTCTTTTTTCAAGACGTTGATATTATTGAGGGAAAGCCTTTCGAGGGCAAAATTTACTGGTTTGGCTGAATCGCCTGTTGAGGGACTGGCAAAATACTCTTCCAGAAACCTGTAGTTCCATGTGGAGTCGCTTCTTTGCAGTTTTACTGTAGCATCCTGTAAGCCAACATATTTCAGCGTGATCGCGTCGCGGAAAAAGAACCAGTCGGTAAGTCGGAGTTTTACTTCACCCGCATATAATAAAGTGTCCTGGTGATGGTCTCTTACCAATGTTCCTTCCAGAGTAAACCGGTTAAAAAATGCCAGGTCGAGGTTTACATGTTTGATACTTACCTGAGTCTTCAGGTCTTTGGAAAGTTTGGCAGTTACCTGGTCCAGGATCCAATTCTGTACCGGGGTAATATTGAGAAGCAGAAATAATGATAAGAGAATTACGGCAAGCGTAAGAAAGATATTCCGCGATATTTTAAATATTTTTCTCAGGGCTGCCTTTAATATCGGTCAAAAATAGGCAATCGCTGCCGATGATAATATTCTGGCTACGGAATCAAAACGTTAATATCCGGCGGCGCTGTCATCGCCACGATGATCGCCGACCGCTTCTATTTTTCCGTCAGGGTAGATCTTGATAACTTCCGTTCGGCCAATTGCGCCTCGCCTGTTGATCTTATAGCCCATTTTTTCGAGTTGAACAATCAGTGTTTCCGGGAAACCCTTTTCCACGTCAAGCACGTCCGGCAACCATTGGTGGTGAAATTTCGGTTTATTTACCGCATCATCGGCACTAAGTCCGAAATCGAGAATATTGATCAGAGTTTGAAATACAGAGGTGGTGATGGTTGTTCCCCCGGGTGTGCCGGCGACGATGATGGGCTTGTTTTTACTCAGCACTATGGTTGGGGTCATAGAGCTGAGCATCCGTTTTCCTGGCGCGATGGCGTTGGCCTCGCCACCAACAGCTCCATACATGTTAGGGGTGCCGGGCTTTACACTGAAATCATCCATTTCATTATTTAGCAGGAAGCCGGCATGCCCAACCACGGTTTTGCTTCCATATCCTCCATTAAGCGTGGTTGTCACTGAAACCGCATTGCCTGCCTTATCGTAAACACTAAGATGAGTGGTCTCTTCACTTTCTGCAGGAATATTTCCCGACTGGATGTCGACGCTGTTGCCGGCTTTCTCAGGGTCAAACAGTCTCATTCTTTCGGCTATATATTTGTCGGACGTTAATTCTTTCACCGGCACTTTATAAAAATCCACGTCCCCAAGATATTTTGCGCGATCGGCATAAGCCAGCCTTTCCACTTCGGTCATTAGATGCACCGCCTGCAGCGAATGAAAACCATAAGATTTTAATGGTTTATTTTCTACCATTTTCATCATCATGGGTAATAAAATACCGCCACTGCTTGGCAGGGGCATCGTGAGAATATCGTATCCCTTATAATCAAATACAACAGGCTCTCTTTCTTTTGCCTGGTAGTTTTTCAGGTCTTCCAGGGTGATGATGCCATTTCCCCGCTTCATTTCCTCTACAATTAATTTTGCGGTCTCTCCTTCATAAAATCCCTTTTTTCCCTGGTCGCTGATCCGTTTTAATGTATTGGCAAGATCTTTCTGAACGAGTGTGTCACCCGCCTTCCAGGGTTTTTCGCGAACAAAAACAGGTATTACGGTATTTAATTTCTTGAAACTTGCCTGCGTGCTGTTCAAATTTACTGCCTCACCATTGGTAATAACAAAGCCTTTCTCAGCAAGAGTTATAGCAGGAGCTATTAGCGCCGACATTGGCAGTTTTGCATATTTTACAGCAGCAAATGCACCGGCAATAGTTCCAGGCACGCCGGCTGCAAGATGGCCATCGATGCTCATTTTCGTTTGCGCATTACCGCTAGCGTCAAGGTACATGTCGCGTGTAGCTGCAGCGGGTGCCATTTCACGAAAATCCAGCGTCACATTTTTACCGTTTGCCAGGTGGGCAACCATAAAACCGCCGCCGCCGATATTACCAGCTCCCGGATAAACGACTGCAAGGGCAAGCTGTGTGGCAATGGCAGCATCCACGGCATTACCGCCTTTTTTCAAAATATATACGCCAACCTTGCTGGCAAGTGGGTGTGCAGAAACCACTGCTCCATTTTTGCAATTGATTTTTTTACTACCTGTATATTTAAATGCATTAATTTCCGATGATGCTGAAGCCTTTTGCTGCGCAATTCCCACACTGCAGACAACACACACTGCCAATACCGTTACACTGATTTTTTTCATATCTGCGACTTATTGCCTGAATTAATTAAAGAGAAACTTTTTTGAACTTATCGGTCAGTATTATATTGACCGAAGCTTGATAGAAATCGAAGTTCCATATTTATTCCTGACTAAAACTAATAAATCATGAGGAACAAAAATAAGTTGTGCCTATTTCCTATGCAGTTTTTTCATTATTGCTTTTCGACCTTGATACTGTAGCCCAGACCGGAATGATGAACTGTTTTAGTAAATGATACCGTCTCAAACCAGACACTGGTTACCTCGACAGACGCAGTACTCCCGCCGGCGTACTCCCTAAACCGGTTGCCCAGGCTACAGTGCAAACGAGGCGGCGGGTGAGTATGGCGCAGCCAGAGATGCCATCTAATATTATCTATTAAAAAAGAGAACAGTCCGCAATGCTGTTCTCTTGTCTTTGCCTTTACGTATTTTCACGTTTTATACATCGCTTATGAGGTCATTGCTGGTAGCCGTATTGTGTATGCTTATGTTGATTTGCGGGTACTCGCAGGTTCAGTCGCCTGAGGCCTATCTTGGGTACAAGATTGGAACCCGGTTTACTCCTCACTGGAAAATTGCCGATTATTTCTCCTACGTTGCCGGAAAACTTCCCACAAAGATCAGCCTGTTAAAATATGGTCAGACAAATGAAGGAAGACCCTTGTTGCTGGCTTTTATCGGCACGCCGGAAAATATCAAAAATCTTGAATCTATCCGCATGAACAATAACCGGCTTGCCGGACTTGCGAGGGACAGGATGGCTGCTGACGAATCCATGGCGCAGGTGGTATGGCTTAGCTATAATGTGCATGGAGATGAGACCTCATCCTCCGAAGCCGCCATGTTAACGCTATTTGCACTTACCGACGATACCGACCCGAGGGTTAAAACCTGGCTCAGCAATACCGTAGTCATAATCGATCCATGCCTGAATCCTGATGGACGTGACCGCTATGTTAACTGGTTCAACTCTGTCGTCGGTGCCGTTTACAATCCTGATCCCCAGTCAAGGGAACATGTTCAGCCCTGGCCACGTGGAAGAACGAACCATTACAATTTTGATCTTAACCGCGACTGGGCATGGCAATCACAAATAGAGACGCAACAAAGGATGAAAGTTTATAATGAATGGCTTCCCCAGGTGCATGTTGACTTTCATGAAATGGGTTATGAATCGCCCTATTATTTTGCTCCTGCTGCAGCGCCTTTTCATGAGGTGATCACAGATTGGCAGAAGGAATTCCAGACGATGATCGGGCGAAACAATGCAAAATATTTTGACGCCAAAGGCTGGCTCTATTTCACCAAGATAGGGTATGATCTGTTTTATCCCAGTTACGGTGACACTTATCCAACCTACAATGGCGCCATCGGGATGACCTTCGAGCAGGGCGGAGGCGGAGCCGGTGGTCTTGGAGTGAGAACCCGCGATGGCGACACGTTAACCCTCGTCGATCGGGTGCAACATCATTTTACCACCAGTCTTTCAACTATTGAAGCTTCCTCAGCAAACAAGGAGCGACTTATAAAAGAGTTTCATAAATTCTTTAATGACGCCATAACAAATGGAGTGGGGGAGATTAAAACCTACCTGCTGCGTATCGATAGTCTTGAATGGTACAAGGGCAATCTGCTGAGAAATTACCTGCAAAATAACCGCATCAGCTGGGGTTATGCCGGCACCGCATCTGTGCACAAGGCCATGAGCTACGCGGATGGAAAAGAATTGTCATTGACTGTAAAACCCACTGATATGCTGATCAGCACCTATCAGCCAAAATCTGCGCTGCTCAAAGTGCTGTTTGAGCCGGTCACCAAACAGGCCGAAGTCACGAACAGTCCGTATGATATTACGGCATGGTCTCTACCATATGCATTCGGCATCGAGACCTATTCAATGAAGGACAAGATGGCTCCTGTTTCTGCGGAAAGTATGCCTGTGGTGAAACCGGCTGCCATCGATTCGAATATTAACAGCGCGTATGCCTACGTGTTAGCCTGGAGGGATTTCGGATCGGCCCGGGTGCTGGCTAAAATCCTGCAGGCCGGCATCAGGGTAAGGTACGCCGAGCAGGCTTTCGCGGTAGGTGGAAGAACCTACCCTGTGGGCTCGCTGATCGTGAGTCGCTCTGCCAATGCCAGGGCTGGAGCAGATCTTTATAAACAGCTGGAAGCCGCCACCGCGGGCATTGAAAATCCGTTGACCCGATTTCTTCCTGTATTTACCGGTTTTGTTGACAAGGGCGGCGATCTCGGAAGCAACAAGGTGCAGATATTACAGCAACCAAAGATTGCGCTGCTTTCGGGCGAAGGAACAAACTCGGGTTCATTCGGTGCCATCTGGCACTACTTTGACCAGCAGCTATCCTATCCCGTTAGCCTGATCAATGTGGCCGATGCCCCAAAAATGGATCTGACGAAATTCAATACGATCATATTCCCCGGTGGTACATATCGTTTTCTTTCCGAAAAAGGATTTTCGGATCAGCTTAAAGCGTGGGTGAGCCAGGGTGGCAAGATCATCGCCATGGAGCAGGCCGTAAGCCAGTTTGCCAAAGCAGGCTGGGGCATCAAACAAAAAGGTGCGGACGATGATAAAACGAAAGATTCGAAAGACGATAAAGAGCCTTACAAATTATTGAAACGCTACGAAGACCGGGATAAAGAAAGCCTGACTAACGAAAATTCGGGAACAATTTATCGTGTTCAACTGGATAATTCACACCCACTGGCTTTTGGATATAAGGACCAATACTACACCCTGAAAAATTCGGATGCCGTTTACGAATATCTAAAAGATGACGGGTGGAACGTAGGGATTCTGAAGAAAGACAATTACATGAGCGGATTTGTGGGTGTAAAAGCAAAGGAAGAACTGCGCGACGGACTGGTATTCGGGGTACAGGATATGGGTCGTGGAAAAGTCGTTTATCTTGCTGATGATGTACTGTTCAGGGGCTTTTGGGAAAACGGCAAATTGCTGTTCGCCAACGCGGTCTTTATGGTACAGGGTTATTAATAAATATAAACTTAAGATCCAGTAAATGACAGTAAGGATTTTTTCCCGGATATGCATCACCGTTATTCTTTTATATAGTTCCGCATCCAGGGCGCAAACGCCAAAGGCACTGAATTCGGCAGACATACTTTTGGGGCTGAAGAAACTGAATGTGCTTGCTTCCGTGTTGTACATTGCCACACATCCCGATGATGAAAACACGCGACTGCTGGCTTATTTTTCAAAGGAAAAATTATATCGCACCGGTTACATGTCGCTTACACGCGGTGATGGCGGACAGAACCTGATCGGAAACGAGCAGGGAATCGAACTGGGACTGATCAGAACACAGGAATTGCTTTCTGCAAGGCGCATCGATGGTGCTGAACAATTTTTCAGTCGCGCCTATGATTTCGGCTTTTCAAAAAGTACCGAAGAAGCGCTGAAAATCTGGGATAAAGAAAAGATCCTGTCTGATGTGGTATGGGTGATCCGCAAGTTTCACCCCGATGTGATCATAACCCGGTTTCCGCAGGACAGTCGTGCAGGGCACGGGCATCATTCGGCCTCTGCTGTGCTGGCTGTTGAAGCCTTTACGGCCGCGGCAGATCCCAGCCGTTTTCCCGAGCAACTCAAATGGGTAAAGCCCTGGCAGGCAAAACGGATACTCTGGAACGTTTTTAATTTCACGGGAGCTCCCACAGGGGAGAACTTTACGGTTGACGTGGGCCAGTTCAATCCTTTGCTTGGGGAGGGCTATGGTGAGATAGCCGCGGAAAGTCGCAGCCAGCATAAGAGCCAGGGCTTTGGTGTTCCCCGCCAGCGGGGCTCTGCCATTGAGTATTTTTCGGCCTGGAAAGGAGACCTGCCAAAGAAAGATCTGCTTGAAGGCGTTACCGTCGACTGGACCCGCGTAAAGGGCGGGCAAGCGATAAAAGACCAGATCGACGAGATCATGAAAACCTACTCAGCCTTTACACCCGGTGCTTCTGTTAAGCCCCTGGTTGATCTATACCGGTCGGTTTCGAAACTGGACCCCGATACCTGGAAGGATAAGAAATTAAAAGAGATCCAGGAATTGATCGAAGCCTGCGCAGGTCTCTGGGTTGATGCCACCACAAGTGTGCATCTCGCCGTCGAATCAGATATATTGCCTGTAAACCTGGTACTCAACAATCGCAATGGAAACAAGATGGTCCTCAGGCATTTGGAATTGTCGGCCTTTGATTCAACGCTTGATAAATCATTGCCACCTAATGTAAATGTCAGTTTCAGCCCAATGATCAGGGTGAGTGATACCATGCCGGTATCACAGCCTTACTGGCTGAAGAACCCTATGAAAGCTGGTTACTTTGATGTGAGGGATCAGGAAATGATTGGCAGGGCAGAAGGTGATGCACCGTTCAATGCCCGATTTAAGATAAACATAGAGGGCCAGGATTTCCTGATTTCCAGGCCTGTGCTTCAGAAATATACTGACCCCGTGAAAGGAGAATTGTATGAGCCGGTGGTGGTAGTGCCTCCGGTGTTAATTACGCCGGTTCAGAACCTTTTTATTTCTCATGACAACGAGCAAAAAAATATTCATTATTCTGTGAAGGCATTAAAAGAAGTTTCCAAACCCGTGTTCTCGGTAAACAAGATCAAGTTCTGGGACGCCATGCAGCCTGCGCAGGGAAAAGCTTTTCTTGCCAAAGGCAGTGAATCTGATTATGCCATTACCCTGAAACCCGCCCAGGCGAAAATGCCTGCGGGCACCCAGGTATTACTGGGCTCGGTTAAAGGTAACGGTGAGAACTATGCGCAGACGATGAGAACGATAAATTACGATCATATCCCCTCAATAAATTATTTCAAACCGGCGGCAGTTAACCTGCTCACGCTCGATCTGCAGATCGTTGGAAAAAGGATCGGGTATATCGAAGGTGCAGGAGATTATGTTCCGGCGGCGCTGATACAAATGGGTTATGATGTCGTTTTGCTGAATGATAATAATCTCGCCAGTTTCAATCTTGGCCAGTTCGACGCCATTGTTACCGGGGTGAGGGCTTATAATATCAAGGAATCGCTGAATGTCTATTATGAGAAGCTAATGTCGTATATAGAAGAAGGTGGGAACCTGATTGTGCAGTACAATACTTCCAACCAGATTGGACCCGTAAAGGCCAGGATCGGCCCCTATCCTTTTAATATTTCACGTACAAGGGTAACCGATGAAACAGCGGAAGTAAAAGTGCTGAAGAAGGATCATCCTATCTTAAACTATCCCAACAAAATTGGCCCGGCTGATTTTGCCGGATGGGTGCAGGAGAGGAGTATTTATCATGCTTCTGAATGGGACAAACATTATGAAACGGTTTTTGCCATGCACGATACCGGCGAGCCGGATGATGAAGGAAGCCTGATTACAACAAAATACGGCAAGGGAAACTTTACCTACACCGGTCTGGTATTCTATCGTGAGCTTCCGGGTGGTGTGCCCGGTGCTTATCGACTGATGGCAAACCTGATCGCACTCAACAGCAAGAAACCTTTTTAAAGTCTGGCCATAAGCCGACGACGTGTTATGCCAAAGATTTCAGAAACAAGACGCAAAATTACCTGGATCATCGTGATCGCCTTTGGACTGGTCATCGGAATGTTTTTAAAAAGAGTCTCCGCAGGTTTGCTGATCGGTGTAGTGCTGGGATTACTGGCAGCGGGTATATCCACAAGTAACCGAAAATCATGATGTTGAAGGACACAGAAACTGAAAAAATACCTTTTTTTCGTTCCTGGAAGGGATGGTACAGCTTTGTGATCGTCTTCCTTGCGGTGCTCATCATTCTTTTTATCTTGTTCACTAAATTTTTTGCATGAGCCTGCCAGACTGGATCGTATTGGCCGTTACCCTGATCGGCATGGTCGGGTATGGCTTGTACCGCAGCAGCTCCACAAAAAATCTTGACGGTTACTTTCTTGGAAATCGCACAATGCCCTGGCCCATGATCCTGATGAGCATTATGGGAACAC
>JBDTEB010000344.1:0-4592 GCA_039922795.1 Chitinophagaceae bacterium | reverse complement strand
CATGATGATATCATGGACAAGGCGCCACTGAGAAGGGGCATGGAGACTGTTCATCAAAAATACGGCGAAGCAACCGCACTGCTGTCCGGCGATGTGATGCTCGTTGTGGCGTACGAGTATATCAACCGAATCAATACCACATTTCTTCACGACATTCTTACCCTTTTCAGTCTTACTGCAAAACAGGTTTGTGAAGGTCAGCAACTGGATATGGACTTTGAAAAGCTTCCTTCGGTTAAGCTTGACAGTTATATCCGCATGATCGAGTTGAAAACTTCTGTTTTACTTGCCGCAAGCCTGCGTATGGGAGCCATCATCGGTGGTGCCAGCAAAGGCAACCAGCAGCAACTTTACGAGTTCGGCAAAAATCTCGGTATTGCCTTCCAGGTACAGGATGACTATCTGGATGCCTTTGGCGACCCCGAAAAATTTGGCAAACAGGTCGGTGGCGATATTTTGGCAAATAAAAAGACCTTTCTGATGATCAAGGCGCTGGAGGTAGCCAGTGAAGCGCAGAAAAAAAGGCTGACGGGGCTAATATCTGAAACGGGAGATCAAAAGGTTGCTGAAACGCTGAGCATCTTTACATCCTGCGGGGTTGATGCCTGGGCAAAAGAATTAAAGGACCGCTACATCAATGATGCCTACAAAAATCTGGAAGATATCGCCGTGACTGCAACCAGAAAGGCGCCGTTGGAGGAGCTGGCGGTGTTTTTGGTGCAGCGGGAATATTAAGGGGCCGAGCTTAATTCTGCCTTCTGAATGCAGGTAATGCGGTTTCGGATACCAGATGCCCATCGTACGCAGCGGACAGTCTTCCAGATACACAAATGAAATACCCGTGGAAAAAAATCGTCTGCTACAGGCTTTTTCCTAATTTAAACAAACCAAAATCATCCCCAGATGTCCAACTCGCTTCTCAGAAAGAAATCCATTTCAAAAATACTGGCAGACGCGGAGGCCGGGCTTGGGGATGGTCATGGACACCTGAAAAAAGTGCTGGGGGTGAGGGATCTTACTTTCATGGGCATCGCGGCTGTAATCGGTGCAGGCATTTTCAGCAGCATCGGTAAAGCCTGCTATGACGGCGGCCCTGCCGTTATTTATCTTTACATTTTTACTGCGGTAGCCTGTGGTTTTGCAGCACTTTGCTACGCAGAATTCGCTTCTACCGTACCCGTTTCCGGCAGTGCCTACACTTATTCTTACGTTGCCTTTGGCGAGATCTTCGCATGGATCATCGGGTGGGATCTGCTCATGGAATATGCCATCGGAAATATTGCGGTGGCCATTTCCTGGAGCGATTATTTTACCGGCATCCTCGCTAAAGCCGGCATCCCGTTTCCTGCATGGCTCACCATGGATTTTACCACTGCCCATGACGGCTTTAACGCAGTGAACAAGTTACTGGCCGAGGGAACAGCAAGATCAGCCATCGACCCGGGAATGCTGGACCGGTTTAATGCCTGGGCGAGCGCCCCTCAACTCGGCGGACTTCACCTCATCATGGACCTGCCGGCTTTATTGATAGTCGCACTTATCACAGCAATAGTGTTTGTTGGTATCAAGGAAAGCAGAACAGCCAGCAACATTATGGTGATCATCAAACTCGGAGTAATCTTCCTCATCATTGTTCTCGGAGCCTATTATGTGCAACCTGAAAACTGGTCCCCATTTAATCCAAACGGTTTCTCGGGTGTTCTCAAAGGGGTATCTGCTGTATTCTTCGCCTACATTGGTTTTGATGCCATTTCAACTACGGCGGAAGAATGCAAAAATCCACAACGCGATCTGCCACGCGGTATGATCTACTCACTTATTATATGCACCGTTTTATATGTGTTACTTGCCCTCATTCTAACAGGTATGGTGGATTATTCAAAACTTAATGTGGGCGATCCGCTGGCGATGATCTTTGAAGCAAGAGGGCTGAAATGGATCTCGGCTATCGTTGCGGTGAGTGCCATTGTTGCAACAGCAAGCGTACTCCTGGTTTTCCAGATCGGTCAGCCAAGGATCTGGATGAGTATGAGTCGCGATGGTTTGTTACCAAAAATCTTTTCCAGACTTCATCCTGTTTACCAGACTCCATCTTTCTCTACCATCCTCACGGGCCTGGTGGTGGGCATACCGGCACTATTCCTTAATCTGAATGTCGTTCTTGCACTAACCAGTATCGGAACCCTGTTTGCTTTCGTACTCGTCTGCGCAGGTATTCTCGTACTCCAGAAACGGAAAGGACCAAAGGCTGAATCGAAATTCAAAGTGCCTTTTATTAATGGAAAATATATCGTGCCATTGATGTTTATCGTCGCGGTCGTAATTATCCTCAAAACCAATCCCAGGCATTTTTCGACAATCTTTAGTTTGGAAGGCTTTCCCATGATGTTATTCTGGGTGGTAGCACTGATCATTGCCGTGATGTCATTTCTTTACGGGTTCTCCCTACTGCCAGTACTCGGACTTATAAGCTGTTTTTACCTTATGGCGCAGGAAAGTCATACCAACTGGTTGCGATTCCTTTTATGGCTCGTAATCGGGCTGGTGGTCTATTTTCTGTATGGAAGAAGCCACAGTCATCTTAACAAACAACCAGAAACCAATAGCTGATCACTCACTCGCAAATTCGTAAATTCGCCGCATGAAATTCGAGATTGGAGACAAAGTAGTCATCAAACATTCCAGTGAAGAGGCCGATGTGGTCGAAATCATCAACAAGGAAATGGTGATGGTCGAGATCAGGGGAGTGAAATTTCCAGTTTACAACGATCAGCTCGACTACCCTTATTACAAACGTTTCACAGAGAAGAAACTTTTCCCTGAAAAGGAAAAACCGAAAGCAAAGACATTCATAGATCAGGTTCCGCGCGATAAGGTGACGAGCAAAACCAAACAACCGGACGGCGTTTGGCTGATGTTTCTGCCCATATTCGGAACGGATCTGTTTGGGGATGAAGTGGTTGACTTACTGAAAGTACACCTGATAAACGGCACGGCTCACGGATTTAAATTCGATTATACCGCAAGTTTTCTGGGTATTCCTGAATTCCAGCTGAAGAACGAGATCTTTAATAACCAGTCTTTTTATCTGCACGATATCGATTTTGAAAAGATCAATGACAGCCCGGTTTTTGATATCGAGTTCTCGCTGATGAATCCGGATAAAAAGAAGGCAGAGTTTTTTGAGACCTCACTTAAACTGCGCACTAAACAGGTTTTCAATAAGATCGAAGAAATCAAGCTAAAAAACGAGCCCTCTTTCCAGTTTAAACTGATGGATGATTACCCGGATGCCGTGAAAGAGGAAAAACTTGAACTTACGAAACTGGCGAATAGTGGTTTCAAGATATATGAGGCGAGCAAAGCGAGGCAGAACCTCGATCCACCAAGGTTCTCGATCGATCTTCACATGGAAAAACTTACGGATCGATGGCAGAATATGTCGAGCTTCGAGATCCTGACTTTGCAACTGAAAGAGTTTGAAAAATTTTTCGACCTGTCTGTTGCTCATCGTCAGCCTTCGCTGATCGTAGTGCATGGACTGGGTTCAGGGAAACTGCGCGATGAGATCCATGAAATACTACGGCATAAAAAAGAAGTGAAGACGTTCGTGAACCAGTACCATTCTTCTTACGGTTATGGTGCCACCGAAATTTATTTTCAATATTGATCTTTGAAATTAATGGAACTACAAACCGAGCCATCGAGCCGGGCAACCGGTTAGGAAAGTCCGGACAGCACAGAGCAATGTACCGGTTAAGAGCCGGGCCTTCGGTTACACGTAACCGTTGGACAGACAGTGCCACAGAAAATGACCGCCTTGTAACTTCGGTTACAGGTAAGGGTGAAAAATTAGGGTAAGAGCCTATATTCCGTTCCTGGTAACAGGTCGGAAGGGTAAACCTTGCATGTTGAAATGCCATGTAAGTCCCTGGCACCCCGTTTCTCGGGGGGATGAGCTGCTCGCTCGTCATCAGCATTGCTGGTTAAGGGATGGGTAGGCAGATAGAGTTGCCGGGCAACCGGCATCCCAGATAAATGATGGTTTAGAAACAGAATCCGGCTTATGAGTTTGTAGTTCTTTTAATTCTTTGCCATCATCCGCCCAATATATCCACCGGCCTCCATCATCCACGCTATCCCCAGATGTACCACCAGGCCACCGGCGATTGATCCTGTTCGGTAGACCACCACACCCAGTAACATTCCTCCAAACAAAGACGACACGCATTCCATCAGCGGTTTTCCAAAATGAATGCTGCAATAGAATACGGCCATGGGTAAGATGGCTTCCTGCCCTGCATATCTTACAAATGCCAGCACAAGAAACCCGCGGAAAAACCATTCGATGGTGATGAAATCCATACCATAAGTAAATTCATAGAGCAGGTTTTGCCAGGCCTTCCTATCTTCTCCGAGAAATGAAAGCACTTTCATTTTCGGGTAAGTCCTTAAAAAATCAGCCTGAGTGGATGCCCAGGCTATAAGCGGAATCATGATCAGCAACATCAGCAGGTAGGGCTCCCACTTCAAACCTTTTGAAGTAAAACCAAAAACGGGTGCGGGATATTTTCCTACCCGCCAGGTGATGT
>JBDTEB010000343.1:0-10365 GCA_039922795.1 Chitinophagaceae bacterium | reverse complement strand
GGAAATTACGACGGAAACCTTGATGTGTACTCGCTTCCTGTAAACGGTGGCATTCCGGCAAGACTCACGGAGCACGGGTATCCCGACAGGGTAGTTGACTGGACGCCGGACGGCAAAAGGGTGCTTTTCGCTTCCGGCCGCGAAAGTGGCAGAGACAGGTTTAACCAGTTTTATACGATCGCCTCTTCAGGTGGTGCTGCGGAAAAACTGCCCCTGCCTTTCGCCGAATTCGGTTGCTACTCTCCCGACGGAAAAGAACTCGCCGTTACTTTTATCTCGCAGGTATTCAGGAACTGGAAGCGGTACCGTGGCGGATGGAATGCCGACATTCACATATTTAATTTCGCCTCCAATAAATCAGAAAAAATTACTACCACCGATGCGTCCGACGAACTACCGATGTGGTATAAACGAACAATTTATTTTTTATCCGACAGGGGACCGGAGATGCGCATGAATCTCTGGTCCTACGACCTTGACAAAAAAACCTATGCGCAGCTTACCAGTTTTAAGGAATATGACGCCCATTTTCCATCACTCGGCCCCGATGATATTGTGATGGAGGCCGGGGGAAAATTGTATGTGTACCAGCTGGAAGCCCGGCAATTAAAGGAAGTCAAAGTTTCACTGGTCAGTGACCGTGCGGCATTAAAGTCATCCGTTTTGTCCGTGGAAAAATATGTGCAGCATATTGCCCTGAGTCCGGATGGCAATCGTGCACTGATTACCGCGAGAGGAGAAATCTTTTCTGTGCCCGCCGAATTTGGTTTTGTAAAGAACCTGTCAAAGACTTCGGGTGTGGCTGAACGTTATGCCGCCTGGTCACCCGACGGAGCTACGATTGCCTATTGGAGTGATCAGTCAGGCGAATACGAACTCTGGGTAATGGACGCCGGTGAAGAAACATCTCCACGCAAGCTAACCAGTTATGGTGCGGGTTTCAGGTATAATCTCCACTGGTCACCCGATAGCAAAAAGCTGGCGTTCATTGACAAAGCCATGAACATTCAGGTGTACGATCTTGCCACAAATAAAACCACCTTAATTGACAAGGGCCTCCGGATGACCCATGGTTCTTTGGACGCATGGAACTGCAACTGGTCATCAGACAGCCGCTGGCTTACCTACAGTCGTGACCTCGAAAACCAGCACTCCGGAATTTTCCTGTACGATTACCAGTCCAGGAAATTAAGCCAGGTCAGCAGCGGGTTTTACAACTGCTCAGATCCCGTTTTCGACGCCGATGGAAAACATCTCTTCTTTAAAACGATCCAGTCCTTTAACCCGGATTACAGTAATGTGGACAATACTTTTATCTATGCCAACGCAACAAGGCTGGCATCTGTAAGCCTGCTTAAAACCACGCCATCGCTGCTCTATGCAAAAAACGATGAGGTCGGCGTAAAACGAACAGCAGATAAAGCAAAGGAAGACAGCCTAAAGAAACTGCTAAAGGATGCTGGCGTCATCAGCGACAGGAAAACGGTGCAGGCCCTTGATATCGACCTTGATGGTATGGAGAACAGAGTTGTACTACTGCCTCCCAAAGCGGGTAATTTCGGAGATCTTGCTTCGGTAAGAGGCAGGATCATTTACCTGACTTACCCCAATACCGGGGTGTCAGAAGGCAAATCGATTCTCCGTTTTTATGATATCGAAAAACGGGAAGAAAAAACGATTCTTGAAGACGTAAGTGCTTTTTTATTGTCGGATGATGGGAAGAAGGTGATCGTTTCAAGGGGTAATGCCCTCGCGATCATCAAACCGGAGGAAGGCCAGAAGTTCGAGAAACCGCTACGTACCGCTGAAATGCAAATGAGCCTGGACCCGATGCAGGAATGGAAACAGGTTTTTATGGATACCTGGAGACTGGAGCGCGATTATTTTTATGACCCCAATATGCATGGCCTCAACTGGAGCCTCGTAAAAGACCGGTACCTGAAAATGCTGGGTGGTGCAATGACCCGGGAAGAAGTAAACGTGGTGCTCGGTGAAATGATCGGTGAACTCAACGCCTCGCATACCTACAAAAGCGGGGGCGATGAAGAGCAGGGAAAAAGATCCAACGTAGGTTATCTCGGTATCGACTGGCAGGCCGCCGGAAAATTCTACAAGATAAAAACGATCGTGAGGCCGGCAGCATGGGATGCCGAGGTGCGCTCACCACTCGACGTTAGCGGAACTACCATCAGGGAAGGAGACTTTATCCTCGCGGTCAATGGTGTAGCCCTCACAACGGAAACCGAACCGTTTGCAGCCTTCCAGGGTCTCGCCAACAAAACGGTCGAACTCACCTATAATACTCTTGCGTCGTTTACCGGGGCAAAAACCGTTGTGGTAAAAACAATGGATGATGAATCCAGGTTACGCAACCTCGCCTGGATCGAGACCAACCGTAAGAGGGTGGATGTGGCCACTAACGGCGATGCAGGGTATATCTATGTGCCAAGCACGGGTATCGATGGGCAGAACGAGCTCATCAGGCAATTCAGTGCTCAGTGGAATAAGAAGGCACTGGTAATCGATGAACGCTTCAACAGCGGCGGACAGATCCCTGACAGGTTTATTGAAATGCTCAATCGAAGTCCACTGGCGTTTTGGGCAATCAGGGATGGCGAAAGCTGGCCATGGCCTCCGTTTGCCCATTTCGGTCCGAAAGTGATGTTGATAAATGGTTGGAGTGGTTCTGGGGGAGATGCCTTTCCTGATTATTTCAAAAAAGCCAAACTCGGGCCCGTGATTGGGTCCCGCACCTGGGGCGGATTGATTGGCATTAGCGGTGTGCCGCCTCTGATCGACAACGGAAGCATTACGGTGCCTACTTTCAGGATGTACAATGCAGATGGCACCTGGTTCAAGGAGGGTCATGGTGTAGATCCTGATATTGATGTGCCGGAAGATCTTGGGTCGTTGTCAAAAGGTGTGGATAGCCAACTGGAACGCGCCATCAAAGAGATCCAGGATCTGCTTAAATCAAAACCATTCAAGATCCCGGCAGTTCCCAAATACGAAAAAAGAAATCCCGAGTTTTAATAAAGGGTGAATACATGACAGATGGGGAGGTTATTGATAGCCTCCTCAAATTCGGACTAGCTCAGCCCCCAGTTGTGCTTTTGATCACGTAATTCCCTTATGGCATTAATCTCACCAACCGGCCATCCCGACAAAAAGCCGTTCATGCATTAACACTGATCCTTGCATTGCAAAGTACCTAATTTTGGCATGTAACTTTTAACAACAAGTACTAAATGCCAACAAAATGAGACTTTCAACCCTACCCATTCTTTTCCTCCTTATGATTTATGGCTCGTTTGCCATTAGCCAATCCAACACAGGAATTATACATGGTTCTGTTGGTACACAATCTGGTGTTGTTCCCCAGGGAGCAACGGTGAATTTGCTAAATATCAAGGATTCCTCCCTGGTTAAAGCAACCATTGCTGATAAAGATGGTCGCTACCAGTTTAATGGAGTCCCATCAGGTAGTTACCTGGTGGCAATAACTGCATCAGAATTTACAAAGACGTTTTCTGATCCGCTGGAATTGACCATTGACAAACCTTCCGCGAATGTAAAACCGATTCTGCTTTCTACCCTGGTAAAGTCATTGAACGCCATTACAGTCACCGCCAAAAGATCGCCGGTGGAACAAAAAATTGACAGGCTGGTAGTTAATGTAGATGCAGCCATCACCAATGCCGGGGCCAATGCTCTGGAAGTTTTGGAAAAATCTCCGGGAATCGCGGTGGACAAAGACGGGAACATCAGTCTGAAAGGGAAAGATGGTGTAGTGGTGCTTGTAGACGGAAGACAAACCTATCTCAGCGCGACCGATCTTGCCAGCTATCTGCGCACGATAAATGCCAGCCAGCTCGATCAGATCGAGATCATGACAAATCCCCCAGCCAAATTCGATGCATCAGGAAATTCTGGTGTAATAAATATTAAAACAAAAAAGAATAAACAAGTCGGGTACACCGGTTCGCTTACAGTTGGTTATGGGCAAAGTGTTTATCCAAAATTAAATGATGGATTAAACTTCAACTATCGGAAAAACAAGATCAATCTCTTTACCAACATCGCGCATAATTTTTCGCAGAACTCAAACCTTCTTTCAATCCAGAGAAATTTTCGCAACAAAGAGAGCAAAGATATTCTTTCGCGCTTTGAGCAGGATGCAGAAAGTAAGGGCACATCAAAAAATTATAATGGCAAGATCGGGCTGGATTATTTCCCTTCAAAGAATACCACATTTGGCGTGGTTTTAAGTGGTTTTAACAGCAGTAGGAAGGGTATCAACAATAACCTCACCCACATCACCGATGCTACGGATGGTGAAGAAAGCCTTTCGACAGCTGTTTTGGACGGCAGGCAAAAATGGAAAAACATCGGCACCAATATAAATTTTCGTCGGGTGCTCGATACGCTTGGTTCAGAGTTGACTGCAGATATTGATTACAGCCAGTATAATTCCACCAACAATACTTTCATGGTCAATGCGTATTTCGATCATTCCGGTCTTCCCACCCTCAAGGCAGATACACTACTGGGCAGCCTGCCGCAGGATATAAAGATCTACAGTGCCAAGGCTGATTATACCAAAATGCTTACAAAAGGCGGTCGTTTCGAAGCAGGATTAAAGGCGAGTTACGTTAAAACGAACAACGACGCGGCTTACGACAGTATCTCTTATGGCAAATCGGTGCATGATTTCAACCGCAGTAATTATTTTATTTATGAGGAGAACATCAATGCGGCTTATGCAAACCTGAATCAGCCAATCAACAAAAAGTGGGGCGCGCAGCTTGGATTAAGACTGGAGAATACGATGGCAAAGGGAACACAAATGACAACGGGAGAAAAATTCGACAGGAATTATACCCAGCTTTTCCCAACAGCTTTTGTACAATATCAATTTGATAAAAAGAATACCTATGTGCTGAATTACGGAAGAAGAATTCGTCGCCCGGATTACCAGAGCCTTAACCCGTTCATCAATTTTGTCGATCGGTATACCTATTCAAAAGGTAATCCCAATCTAAAACCCCAGTTTAGTCATAACCTCGAGCTTAGCCACGCCTACCAGAGTTTTTTGACGACAACAATTAATTATTCGCTTACGTCAGATATTATTCAGAATGTTCTACAGCAGGATGAGGTAAAAAGTGAAACTTATATTACCAAAGAGAATATCGCAAAGCAGCGCCAGCTGGGCATTTCGTTTAATACGAATATCCCGGTCACCAAATGGTGGAGAAGCAATATATATGCGAACTTCTACAACAATAAATATGATGGCCGTGTAAATGACACTTCAATATCTATGAGTGCCACCTCTTTTCAGTTGAACGGTTCACAGCAGTTTGACTTTGCCAAAACATGGTCAGTGGAACTTAGCGGTTTTTTCAGGTCGGGTGGTGTGGAAGGCGTGCTTCAGACAAAACCTATGGGCGTAATGTCTTTTGGTATCAGCAAACAGGTCTTGAAAAATGCAGGGACCATTCGACTTAATACCAGAGACATCTTTTACACGCAGCGTTTTCGTGCAGTGAGTAAATATGGTAATGTTGATGCCGCTTTCCAGGAAAGGCAGGACAGCCGCACAGTCACGCTGGGATTCACTTACCGGTTCAGCAAAGGAAAAGAAAACAATGCGCCGAAAAGAAGATCATCCGGTTCAAGCGATGAGCAAAACAGGGTAGGGGGATAATGCCCTTCAGGCAGGTTTGGTATTGGTCTGAGGATCCGTGCCTTCGACCGGTTTTATTATCTTGTTTGTTTGCGCCAGGGCTGCAGGTTTTATAAATTTGACCTCCCGAATCGCTGCAATGGCTTCAATTTTACATAAATTAATTAATACCCTGATCGCATCATATTCTTTGAAAGATGAAATGATCGTTCCCCCTTGTGATCTGATTTGATCAAGAAGAGTATCGGAAACTTTGGTATCAATATCAACGGTGAGATTACCGGATTTATCTGCTCCTACATTAACCGGTTCGGGTGTGGTTTTTTTTTCTCCGCGGTTTTCTTTTACCGCCTGCAACAAACGGGAATCAATTTTCTGTTGAATCGCCGTGCGGGATTTTTTTTCATTCATCAGCTGTTTAACTTGCTTTCGATTTTTTTTGTTTTGCGACTGTGCATGTAAATTATTGAATGTACCGCCTGCAAATAACAGCACCATTAGAAGTAAAACAAAAGATGAACGAATCGGGGTTTTGAAGGTATGGAGTGTCATGGTAAAAAGACCGCAACCAGTGCCAGGTGATTCCTGGAACATCGAGATAGTGAAAGCTACAATAAAATGCGCAGGTTTGCAGAGCTTGTGAATTTTCATGATTGCAGAAAGTTTATGAAACAGGAGATCAATGCATCAACCTGGACAAGGGGAGTGTACACCCTGTCGATTTCGCAAAAGAGCGAAAAAGGTTACCTGCTGAAAGTATTAAAGGATTAGATGTAGCGTTTTTATTCAACAACAAGAGAGGCTGCCCGCTACAGGCAACCTCTTTTGTTGTTGGAACTTTCGCATCCTTTTCGAATTTTCGTAAATTCAGGGGGGCTTATAGAATTATAAAATTAAGTTATAAGATTTATTCTTTTACAGCGCAAAACGTCTTGAGGACGTCGATAGAAGTGATTCAAAACACCTCCCGCTGTTATACTAAGTATATCTTACAGCCATCCCGGTTATTTCTCCGGTTAAAACGCAGACTAAATGGCAGCCACTTTACAAATTCCCGTTCAAAAGCAAAAAGACACAAAATCGGTGAATAATACAGGCATGCAAATGCATGCACTTGTTTATCATGGCCCTGGTAAAAAGGCCTGGGAACAAAAACCTAAGCCTGAATTGCTGGAACCTTCTGATGCTATTATAAAAATATTCAAGACAACCATTTGCGGAACCGACCTGCATATTTTAAAAGGCGATGTGCCTGAAGTAACCGACGGCCGCATACTTGGTCATGAGGGAGTGGGTATCGTTGAAGAAGTTGGCAGCGCAGTGACGGAATTTAAAAAGGGCGATCATGTCCTGATCTCCTGTATTACTTCTTGTGGGAAATGTGAATTCTGTAAACGGGGCATGTATTCACATTGCATAAAAGGCGGCTGGATATTAGGACATTTAATTGATGGAACACAGGCTGAATATGTACGGATTCCTTTTGCTGACAACAGCCTTTACCATATTCCTGCCGGTGCAGATGAAGAAGCATTGGTGATGCTGAGCGATATACTTCCCACCGCGTATGAGTGTGGCGTTTTAAACGGGCAGGTGAAGCCGGGGGATACCGTTGTAATCGTGGGGGCTGGCCCAATCGGTCTGGCCGTACTCATCACAGCACAATTTTATACCCCGGCTGCAATCATAATGGTAGATGTAGATGACAATCGCTTGCAAGTGGCCCGAACTTTCGGCGCCTCCCATACGATAAACACCAACAACGAAAATGGGGTCGAAAAGATCATGCAGCTTACACAAAACAGGGGAGTGGATGTAGCTGTTGAAGCTGTTGGAATTCCTGCCACATTTGAGCTTTGTGAGTCTGTAATTGCGCCCGGCGGGCATATCGCAAATGTAGGCGTTCACGGAAAACCGGTAAACCTGCATCTGGAAAGTTTGTGGTCGAAAAATATCACCATCACTACCCGCCTTGTAGATACGGTTTCAACACCTCTACTCTTAAAAACAGTTATTTCCCAAAAGGTGGATCCGTCAAAACTGATCACACACCATTTCGCCTTGAAAGATATAATGAACGCCTATGAATCCTTTGGTGATGCAGCAAAAGAAAAAACTCTGAAGGTGATTCTGACTAATGAATAAAACCAGGGAGGTTTACAAAAAGCCCCCCGACAATTTCGCTATAAGCTCTCCAGCGCAATCAATCTTTTATGCCTCATTTTTTTAAAAAAAGAAGGAGTGAGACCAGTAATTTTTTTAAACTGATTGGATAGATGAGATACGCTGCTGTAATGAAGTTTGCAGGCAATTTCTGTAAGCGTCAGTTCGTTGTAAATGAGCAATTCCTTAGCCCGTTCGATTTTATGGGATATGATATAATGTTCAATAGTAGTGCCTTTTACTTCTGAAAAAAGGTTGGAGAGATAATTATAGTCATAACCGAGTTTTTCACTCAGGTAATTGGAGAAATTGATATGAGGCTGTTCGTCGCTATAATGTATCATTTCCACAATGATATTCTTCACCTTTTCGATCAGGATACTTTTTTTGTCTTCCAGTAGTTGTAAACCGCTACGGGTCAGAGCTGAATTTAACTCGTTTTGCATTTCAGGAGTTAGCCTCTCCCTGATTTCCACTTCTCCCAATTCGATGAGGTTTATCTGCAACCCAAGCTTTTCCAACTCTGACTTTACGATTATTTTACATCGCAGGCTGACCATATTTTTTATGAAAAGTTTCATTGGGCCATGAGAATAGTCTAACTGATTTCAACCACCGAATTCATTTCCAGTTTTTCCTTTTTGTCAGCAATATAGTTTCTTATTTCAAATAATTCCTTTTGCAGTTGTTTTATTCTTTTTTCTCTCATTTTCATATCGTCTTCATTCGATTCGGAATAGACTTTATCCTCATGAAATTTAATCTTTACCTGTACCATTTTGGTAATGATGTCTATGGCTTCCTGGGAGGAAAATTGTCCTGATATAAGTTGTAGGTTCATTGTTGTGTTTATTAATTTTCTGATGTTTTAATTGATATGTAACTGAGAATTATGTTTGAGAATGCTTCTTGTCAGTCTATCATTGTAATATCTACAGATCCCTCTATTTGTAATAGTGTTCCCTTTTTCTCCGCCAAATCGAGAAATTTTTTTAACGAGACCTGTATTTTTTTTAAGGCTTGTATCCGCTTTTCCGACTGAGGAACGTCTTTGCCGTATCGGTCCCGGCTGCTGAAACTTTCCATCGTGTGAAAATTGATTTTGCTGCTGATGAGGGTGAAAAGAATCTGGGCTGCTTCTGATGGCGCGAAGGTGCCGTGGATTAATTTAAAGTTTTGTTTTTTAGTCATGTGTCACATTTTTATTGGCCCTGCCCGAGTGAGAAAGCCGGTATTCCATCGAACGCGTACAGATTTTCTGTTTTTATCACATCGATATTTGTGTCAATTGCTTTCTGCAACAGTGAGATAATCTGTTGTTTGGTAATAGTTTTGTCGCTAACGGGTTTAAACCTGCAACGCCAGTGGTCGGTACAAAAAGTTTCAGAGAAACCGTCAGGATACACTTTTACTCCCCGGTTAGTTATCATGGTAAGCTTTACTGATTCAGTATTGAGTTGTTCGACCAGTTGAGCCAGATCATTGGGAGTCTTATCTGCGCAATGCACAAACACGTCTATACCTACCAATTCTTTTGCCTGGGGCTTTTTGCGTGTATATTTTGGCAGGTTCAGTGGCTTTCCTTTTGAATAATTTACCTGTTTCAGGGTCATAGGTTTTTCCCCAAGATTTTTTATAACTGCCTGGGCAAATTCCCTTGTTCCGACTTTTTGTGTACTTACACCCTCTTTGTAAATATCATAAGTATGTATTCCTTCTTCGATCGTTTTTAGCCAGGCGTTTTGGATTCTTTCTGCTACCTCCGTTTGGCCCAGGTGATTAAGCATCATCACGGCCCCTTGCAACAGGCCGGACGGATTGGCTAAATTCTGACCGGCCCTTCTTGGGGCTGAACCGTGTATGGCCTCAAACATGGCACATTCTTCACCAATGTTTGCAGAACCTGCCAGACCCACGGAGCCTGCAATTTGTGCGGCCACATCAGAGAGTATATCACCATATAGATTTGGCATCACAATTACATCAAAGATCTCGGGTGTATCGGCCAGCTTTGCAGCGCCAATATCTACAATCCAATGTTCATTCTCTATTTCCGGATAATCTTTTGCTATTTCATCAAACACGCGATGGAACAATCCATCGGTTTGTTTCATAATATTGTCTTTTGTAAAACAGGTTACTTTTTTTCTATTATATTGCTTCGCATATTCAAAAGCATATCTTACAATTTTTTCGCAGCCGGGGCGACTGATGAGTTTGAGACATTGTACCACTTCATCTGTCTGCTGATGCTCAATTCCTCCATAAAGATCCTCCTCATTTTCCCTGACAATTACGATATCCATTACCGGATGCTTTGTTTGTACAAAAGGATGCATACTCATACAGGGTCTGACATTGGAATAAAGCCCCAGAAATTTTCGTGTGGTAACATTTAAACTTTTGTATCCGCCACCCTGTGGTGTGGTAATGGGTGCCTTAAGAAACACCTTATTTTTTCTGATGACATCCCATGATTCCTTCGCGATGCCAGCGGTGTTTCCTGCCAAATA
>JBDTEB010000342.1:0-9284 GCA_039922795.1 Chitinophagaceae bacterium | reverse complement strand
GGCCGGAGGCGCCAAACTCCAACAAGTATGTAAAGGTTTTGCTTTTACCGAAGGTCCTGCGGTAGACAAAAAGGGTAATATCTTTTTTACCGATCAGCCCAATAACAGGATCTGGAAATACAGCACTGACGGGAAGTTGTCCATCTTTCTGGAACCCGCAGGCAGGTCTAACGGCCTCGCGATTGATAAAGCGGGAAATATCATTTCCTGCGCCGACGAAAATGGTCAACTATGGTCGATCGATAAAAACGCAAAGGCCACTGTACTGATCAAAGACTATCAGGGACAGAAAATGAACGGCCCAAATGATCTCTGGATCCATTCTTCCGGTAATATTTATATAACCGACCCATATTATCAGCGCGAATATTGGGAAAGAAAAAAACCCGACATGAAAACGCAGGACGTTTACCTGCTCGCTAAAGGAAAAAAACAATTGCAACTTGTTGCCGACAGCCTGGCCCAGCCCAATGGCATCACAGGATCTCCTGACGGAAAATTTTTATACGTGGCAGATATTCGCGCTGGCAAAACCTACCGGTACAATATAAATAAGGACGGAAGTCTCTCATCAAAAATGCTGTTTGTAAGCCAGGGTTCCGACGGGATGACGGTTGACCAGAAAGGAAATCTTTATTTAAGCGGAAATGGCGTAACGATCTATGATTTGGAAGGCAAAAAGCGGGAACATATAGATATTCCCTCCAAGTGGACCGGCAATTTGTGTTTCGGAGGAAAAGACAGGTCCTTATTATTTATCACAGCTTCTGAATCTGTTTTCACCATGAAAATGAAAGTTCAAGGAGCAGAGGAGGGAATGAGATAGCATCTATTAATTATAGGCAAGTCTTATGCCTTGAATCGCTGGGGATGCGAAATATTTCCCTACATTTATCAGATGCCCCTTCTTGCCAGAAAGTCTCCCTGAATCAATTCTGATCCACCACTTTATCGGGTGAAAAGTGAATGACTTGTATTTGAAAAGTATAAAATAGTTACCCAATATCAATAGTATGCAATCCACCTCCCTGGCGCCAAGACTCCGCTCACTGGACGTATACCGCGGCTTCGTGATGTTGCTGATGATGGGAGAAGTGATTTCTTTGGGTAAGGTAGACCAGGCCGTAGGTGACTCTGCCTTCTGGGGTTTTTTACATTACAATCAGAGTCATGTTGAATGGGCAGGATGTTCGCTTCATGATATGATCCAGCCATCCTTTTCCTTTCTTGTGGGTGCAGCGATGCCATTCTCTCTCGCCTCACGAATTAATAAAGGACAAGGTTTTGGAAAGATGTTCGGTCATGTGATCGTTCGTTCACTCATCCTGATTTTTTTAGGAATCTTCCTGAGATCAATGCATGCTAAGAGCACTTATTTCACTTTCGAAGATACACTCACGCAGATCGGGCTTGGATACAGTTTTCTGTTCCTGGTGGCCCGGTGTTCGGTCAAAATGCAGGTCGCGGCTTTGAGTGTATTACTTATTCTTTACTGGCTCGCTTTCGCCCTTTATCCACTTCCAGGTGACGATTTCAACTTCGTCCTTGCTGGTACATCACGGGAATGGGAACATAATTTATCAGGCTTTGCGGCACACTGGAACAAAAACACCAATCTCGCCTGGGCCTTTGACCAATGGTTTCTGAATCTGTTTCCGCGGGAAAAAGTATTTAGGAATAATGGCGGGGGTTATGCCACTCTCAGTTTCATCCCTACGCTAGGTACCATGATACTTGGTTTGCTCTCGGGCAACCTGCTGAAATCGCCAGTGGCTTCGGCTGTCAAAATCCGGAAACTACTCATTATCGGATCAATACTTCTGGTAATTTCTGCGGCTCTTCATTTTACCGGCATCAACCCTATTGTCAAAAGAATCTGGACCCCGGCATGGACACTATTTAGCGGCGGCATCTGCTACTATTTTCTTGCTTTCTTCTATTTCACCAACGACGTGAAAATGAAAAACACCTGGTCCTTCCCGCTTATGGTGATCGGCATGAATTCAATTGCTGCTTACGTAATGGCCGAAACCATCGCCAGATTTATCGCCTCTTCACTCCAAATTCATCTTGGGCCGCAATATGATACCCTTTTCGGTCTGCCCTATAGAACCCTGGTAAGCGGCTTCCTTATTCTTTCCATCCAATGGTTTATACTATACCGTATGTATAAAAAAGGGGTCTTCATCCGGATTTAGATGATCCTTAGTGCCCCATTACCACAATAATAAGAGAATTTGCATAGTTTATGTATCTGCAAGTTCTTGTCTCTAAATCAGTTCCATGCTATTAAGGATATTTTCTATTGCAATTTTTATGTACACCAGTCTTGAATTACAGGCGCAAAAGGACTGGGAACTGATTAAAAACAAGGATGGAATAAAAGTTTCACGTAAAGATTCTGATTCCTCGGCCTTCAAATCGATCAAGGTGGAAGGGACCTTTCATGGTACCTGGGAAAAGCTGGTGTACATACTTAAAGATGTGAAACATCATTCCGACTGGGTATATAAGTCATCAAACGTGCGATTCATTAGTTCACTGGATGAATCAGACTTTACTTACTACACGGTAACCGAGGTTCCCTGGCCATTCGAAAACAGGGACCTGATCATCAATATGAAATTTACTGAGGACAATACCGGCAAAATTCATCGTATAGTAACCAAAGCCCAACCAGCAGAAATCCCTGTGAAAGCAGGAATAATTCGGGTTCCCTATTTTAAAGCAGTCTGGCTAGTTAAGATGCTTGACAAAAATAAGATGTCTATCACCTATACGGTCAGCCTGAACCCCGGTGGAAGTCTTCCCCCCTGGCTGATGAATACCTTTGCTGTAAAAGGTCCATTCGAGACTTTTCGCAATCTTCGTGAGTTGTTGAAAGATTAAAAGAAAGTCGGGCGAAAACCTGATTTCACCTCAGAAAATACCACGAAGAGGGTATATATCGTGTACAGAAGCAACTTTTGACTCAGGATTTTTCTGTCTTCAAATAAAATCGTAAGTGCAACAGCCGCTAATGGAGTAAGCGTTAGTACCTAGTCTGTGAATTTTTTCTTGAAAACGGGGCCAGGTCAGGTAAATGAGTGACCCAGGTCAGCACTTCGGTACATACTTCGGTTTACATTTGACCAATCCAATATCACTGAAATATCAAATCCAATATTTCAACCGATCCAGTATCCAGTTAAACTCATCCAATATCCTTTAACCGGAATACGATATCCCTGAAAAACCAGATATCCAATTTCGATGATCTATCCCAATATCCAGGGAAAGACCAAAATGATTCCATTGCCTGTGACAAACCAGAAATCCATCCAGGAAAAACCACGAGACTTCTCTTTTAGCTCCTATGAAGACTGAAAAGATCTCTTATGAAAAACCCCCAAGTCTCTCTTAGGGGTTTTTTTTGTTGTTATCGCAACGCTATCCTAAAAGCGATGCCCGGAAACTGATTGTTCCCAGGCATCGCTTTTTTAATATTTACAGAGGTAAGCCTGTATTTATTTACCCGCTGCCAGGTATTCCTGAAGGGTGATCTTCCCGCTAATAAGCTGCTGATATAAAATGCCGGGATTAATGTTGGTCTGACGCATACGTTTTACGAGGTATTTATCGAAAAACAATTCTTTTAATATTGATTTCATGGTTTTTGCTTTTACTGATAACATGCAAGTTACCCTTTTATTGTGTAATTTTTACACATTGTGATCCCTTTTAAGATTTCCCTTGCTTTTCCATATTTGGGTCATCAGATTGAAACACGAAAAATATAAACATACCAGAACGAAAAATCTCCGTATTGGCCCTTTGCCTTTTATGAAAAGCGGGGGCCTTTTTTGAATTGCTCAACATGGTGTGATTTTGATAACAAGGCTTTGTCGTAAATTGAGTGGCATAAAAACATAATAAATGAGCAAGTCAAAGTCTGACAAATCCAAGTCAGTAAAAAAAGAAGCTCCCAAAACAGGGATGATCGTAAAGGGCAGCAGCACCGGTGGAGCATACGGCAAGCCCTCTTCAAATATCCCCAACCGTGGCTTCTCTTCTTCCAAAAAAGGCGGCGTAGTAAGCACACCACGCAAGGCCAAATAATTTCCTAACATATGCCGGGGCAGTGCCCTGGTTAATAAACCTTCTTATCCTGCTCTTCAGGATGGGAAGGTTTTTCATTTTAAGACATGCTTATAACAAAGACCATGTAGCCTTGCCTGGTACAAATTTGTTTGTTTGAGCGGTTTGCACTTACTTTGCGTAATAATCACACATTAATTAGTGCAGGATGTTGATTTTCAACTTTCCTTGTGCTTACATCGGTGATTAACCAGACCGAATTTTATCTTTTTCATATGGCAAGCAATCGTTAAGACCCCCTGTTTCCACAGGGGGTCAATTATTTTGATTCTTTTTTAATATAAGTCAACCAACTCAGGGTCTGAAAGCTTTTTGCCAATAAAATTAATTTTTGACTTCGCAGGGTTACTTCCCTTCTTTCGGTGTATAAACACCATATTAGCCGCTGGCTTAAACAGCCGGGTTGATTAACAACAAAGAATCTCACTTTCTTTTCATATGGCAAGCAATCGTTAGAGGCCGTCCTGTTCCCAGGAGGGCCTATTTTTTTTATGATCAATCAAGGCAGTCCTTTTTCCCCGCCATTAATATTTACGCTTGTGCTGGATGAGCGGTCGACGGCGTTTTTTAATGCGCTAAGAAGCACACATTTTCCCCAGGCTATCAATTACCTGGACGCTCATCTTACCCTTTTTCACAAACTTCCCGCCCATCAGCCGCAGGCAATGGAACGGTCATTCGAACTTATTTCGGGCTGGCCATCTTTCCAACTAAAAACTACCGGCTTACGTAATCTGGGGCGGGGGGTGGCTTACAAGTTGGAATCATCCTCTTTAGATGATTTGCGCGCCCGATTAAAATTGATCTGGCAGCCATGGCTAAGCTCGCAGGATAATCAAGGCTTCAGGGCACATATTACCATACAAAATAAGGTGGAACCCAAAGAGGCAAGGGAATTGCTAGGACAACTTTCGCAAGATTTTCAGCCCTTTGAGTCTGCTGCTCTCGGTATCAACACTTATGAATACCTGGGTGGTCCATGGAAATATCAATCCACGATCTCGCTAACATCGGGATAAAGCGGCGGATCGTCAGGTGGGTTAGATTGACATTTCTTAAAAGTTTATTCTTTTTACTGTTTCCCACAAATAGTCGTAGTTTCGTAAACTTATGCTCATTGGTTCCTATTGTAATTATCATTAATCTGAACCTTTCAGTGGCACTTAGCAGCCGGTGCCAGCACGATAACCCAGCATTAGTTCCCTCGTTAAAAATGTAATTTTATGTATACTCATATCTGGAACAAATACCTGCCTATTATTAAGATCCTTCTTAAGAAGTCAGGAGCCGGCGAACAAAAACTTGTTTTAAACAGGATTGATTTTGAAAGAGCGGGTAGTGGCAGAAAATCAGGGTACAAGTTTACCATCAACTTCGTGAAGGGCAAAGTTTCAAACGTAATCAGCGGTTCTCCCCTGGCTTCAGACCTTGCGGTTGTTATCAACCAGGATGGCATTCTTAAGAATCAGCTGATTGACAAAGACTACGATCTGATCCTGAATACCAAGTTTGAACTTACCATCAAGAATACCAGCCTGCAGCCTGAACCTGTAATGCCTTAACTCGGAAGACCCATTTACACTGGGTTGTCCTCTGAACAAATTGCATTACTATAATATTTAACCCGTTATCTACTGTGAAATTCAATGAATTTGGTTTTGATGAGCGTTTGATGGAAGGAATTGATGCAGTAGATTATCAGGTAGCAACACCGGTGCAGGAAAAAGTTATCCCCCTGGTTTTGGCAGGAAAGGATCTTATCGCTTCTGCCCAAACAGGTACCGGCAAAACAGCAGCCTATCTGTTACCACTGATTCATAAAATCATTACAGCCAAACAGGACGACTTTATCAATGCACTCGTTATCGTTCCTACACGTGAACTGGCCATTCAGATTGCGCAAAACCTCGAAGGTATTTCCTATTTTACCCCGATAAGTTCCATTGCGGTTTATGGCGGAAATGACGGTGACTCTTTCACCACGGAAAAACGTGCCCTTTCAAGAGGCGCCGATATTGTCATCTGTACACCGGGAAGAATGATCAGTCATCTCAACCAGGGATATGTGAAAGTCAAAAACCTGCAATATCTGGTTCTTGATGAAGCCGACCGCATGCTGGATATGGGTTTTCATGATGACCTTATGAAAATCATTTCTTTCCTCCCAACTGAACGCCAAAATCTTCTTTTTTCAGCAACCATGCCATCCCGGATCAGGGATATGGCCAGGCGCATCCTGGTTCAACCGGTGGAAGTGAATATTTCCATTTCGAAACCTCCGGCCAAAATAGTTCAGGAAGCCTACGTGGTTTTTGAAGATCAAAAGATTAGGGTGGTTAAATACCTGCTGAGGTTAAAAGATTTTAAATCGGTGCTCGTTTTCTGCTCGCGGAAGTCGACAGTGAAACAACTGACTGCAGAACTTAAACGATCAGGGATGTCCATTGAAGAAATTCACTCCGATCTCAACCAGGTTGCAAGAGAACAGGCCTTACTCGATTTTAAGAACCGGAAACTGAAAGTACTGGTAGCAACAGATATTTTATCGCGGGGAATTGATATTGAAGATATAGACCTTGTCGTGAATTTCGATGTTCCAAACGATGTTGAAGATTACATTCATCGCATCGGGCGTACGGCAAGGGCAGAAAACGATGGAACAGCCTATACACTCGTGGGAGAAAAGGAACAGGGAAGATTTCTTGCTATTGAAGAAGTGCTGGGACACGCGGTAACAAAGGGAATCATACCGGAGAATCTGGGAGAGACTCCACCTTACCAGCCGGGAAAATTCAAACCTGGAAGACCGTCCAGGAACCGCAGCCACTCGCGCTGAGCAATCACAAACTATTTAGTTCAGGTAGATTGTATTATTCAGGTATTCGCCTTCGTATTCACTCCCGGGTGTAAGATAGAAGTTGAAACATTCCATGATTGATACAGGCAGTAGCAAATACATCATGCTTCCTGCTGCATAAATCGGGTGAATTGAATTCGTTTTTACTTCAATGTAATTTTGCATGATTTGCGATTTGGGTTGATTGTTATCGACTCATCAAATCTACATGTGATCCTTTTTCGGGAGCTTGACCTGTGAGTCACTTTCGAATGATTGTAATCATCTAACGGGTTGACTAATAACAGGGTGAAAAATAAGGGGGCCTCGGCAGCAGAAAGTTGGTGTTTACCCGGATAAGTGGAAAACCCATCAATCCGAAGCCACTTCACTATCACCGGTCATCATGCTGTCGCTTTGTTGAAAAAGGGTTAAAAAACGTTTGCTTTCAACTGCTTTCAAGCCTTAACTTGCTTGTTTATGATGATCCTGCGTCAACGTCTTAAGGAGTATTTCGGGTATGACAACTTCCGGCTGAATCAACAGAAAGTGGTCGAAACCATCCTGAATAAAACCGATGTCGTTCTGCTTATGCCTACAGGTGGCGGAAAGTCTATCTGTTACCAGTTGCCGGCACTTATTAACCCGGGAGTGACGATCGTGATCTCTCCGCTGATAGCACTGATGAAGGACCAGGTAGATGCGCTTCAACTTAATGGCATACCCGCTGCATTCCTAAATTCTACACTCCCCCTGGAGGAGCAGCAATCGGTTTTCAGGAAACTTTTCAACGATAATTTGAAGCTTCTTTATCTCGCCCCGGAAAGACTTTTGGGCGAAAATGGTGTGATCAATATCCTGGACAAGATCAACGTGTCGCTGTTTGCGATTGACGAGGCTCATTGCATCAGCCAGTGGGGGCATGATTTCAGACCAGAATACCTGCTCCTTGGTGAACTAAAAAAAAGATGCCCGGGAGTACCCCTAATTGCACTCACCGCAACCGCCGACGCTGCTACGAAAAAAGACATCATCGCAAGACTGGGCTTAACAGACTACCGTCTCTTTGAAAACAGCTTCGACAGACCAAACATAAAATATGAAGTGCAAGCCAAATCCAGCCTGTATTCGCAGATCACCAGTTATCTTCGGCTTCATCCAAAAGACAGTGGAATCATTTATTGCTTATCACGGTCCGGAGTTGAAAAAATGGCCAGTGAACTGGTGGTTGACGGTTTCAGTGCCGCCCCCTATCATGCAGGTCTTGAGCGGGCTCAAAGAGAAACGAACCAGGAAAAATTCCTGCGCGATGAAGTGAAAGTAATGGTTGCTACAATTGCTTTCGGGATGGGGATCAACAAGAGTAATGTGCGCTTCGTACTTCACGCCGACATGCCCAAAAACATGGAGGGATATTACCAGGAAACAGGGCGCGCAGGCAGGGACGGACTAAACAGCGAAGCCATTCTTTATTACAGTCCGGGTGACGCGTTCAAGCTCCGGCACTTTGCCACCATTGAAGGAAATCCGGAGCAGTCGAAACTGATGCTTAAGAAGCTCGATGAGATCGTTTCGTTTTGTGAAAGCCGTTGGTGCAGGCGAAAATATTTACTTAATTATTTTAACGAGACGGCACCCGAATATTGTGGCAACTGCGATATCTGCCTTACCGAAGTGGTAAGGACCGACACAACCGTTGAAGCTCAAAAGATTCTCAGTGCGGTAACCAGGGTTCAGCAGCGTTTTGGAATGAATTATATCATCGATCTTCTTCGGGGTAGCCAAACGGTGAGAGACGAACATAAGGCATTGAAAACGTTCGGTGTTGGAAAAGATATTAGCAAGGAGCAATGGAAAAGTTATATCCGTGAGATGCTGCAGGAGAAACACCTGGAAATGCAGGGTGACGAATACCCGGTTTTAAAACTGACCGCCTCGAGTGCAGCTGTGCTCACCGGCCAGATGAAAGTGATGATGGTAAAATCGGTTGTGGTTAAGGAAAAAGCTTCTGCAGACGAAAACCGGAAGGAAGAAGCGGTCCCGGGATTATTTGAAGAACTGAAAAGTTTGAGATCCGGACTTGCGCGTAAGGAAAATGTACCGGCCTACCTTGTTTTCTCAGACTCCACATTGAACGAACTCGCGAGCCAGCTGCCCCTAAACCTCACAGATCTCGGGAAGATCTCCGGCTTCGGAAATGTAAAACTCACAAAATATGGAGGGCCCTTTCTTCAGCTGATAAAAAGCTATTGCCGCGAACATGCTTTGGAATCGAGGATGCGCAACAGTTTTACAAAACAGGTTATACGAA
>JBDTEB010000341.1:0-2819 GCA_039922795.1 Chitinophagaceae bacterium | reverse complement strand
CGTCACCGATATTGGCACCGGCACATTGACCATCATGACGCAGATTGCAGCAGATGCGATGGGAATGTCGATAGACGATGTCATCTTTACGTATGGCGACAGTAAAAAACCGTTTGCCCCTCTCCAGGGCGGATCTTTTACGACGGCGACAGTAGGGTCCGCGGTTCTTCTTGCGTGCAAGGAGCTAAAAAAGAAGATGGTGAAACTGGTGAAAAAAATTCCTCATTTCGATTTTTCGAAAGCGGGCGATGCGGAAATTATTGTCCGCGACGCACAGATTTATCTGCAGCATGATCCTTCCAAAATGATCTCTTTTGCAGATCTTATTGCTGCAAATGGTGGAAAAGCAGTCCGCACAACAAATACGTCTACGCCGAAATTTTTGACATTAAGGAAGTATGCAAAAGCTGCACACAGCGCTGCCTTTGTGGAAGTGGAAGTGGACAGGGACCTGGGGACAATAACTGTAACGCGTGCTTTGACAGCTGTTGCTGCGGGAAGAATTATCAATCCGAAAACAGCACGCAGCCAGATCCTGGGAGGAATGGTTTGGGGCATTGGTAAAGCGCTTTCGGAAGAAACACTACTGGATTCGAAACTGGGTAAGTATATGAACGTAAATCTTGCCGAATATCATATTCCTGTCCATGCAGACATTCACGACCTTGATGTAATGTTTGTTGACGAGAAAGATGAGATCATCAATGAGCTGGGCGTAAAGGGCGTTGGCGAAATCGGAATTGTCGCGATGACGGCAGCAATCACCAATGCCATCTATCATGCAACCGGCAAAAGGATCAATGATCTGCCTGTGCATTTTGACCGCTTGCTCAACGAATGACCTGGTGTGAGTTAACTTATGGGAGGTTTACTTTGTATAGCCTGTACGGATACTCCAACTTATCTTCTCCCTGATTATATTTCTGCTTGCGATTTAGTGGAGACCAGGTGACATACAATTATTCGTCGAAAGAATAGTTATGACGAATTAAAATAAAAAGCGGACAATGTGCCCGCTTTTTTATTTTGTTAACCCCAGGGATCCAAGACAACTTTCACACAATCCTCTTCTTTGTCTTTAAAAATTTTGTAACCATGGGCTATTTCAGATAAAGGCAAACGATGGGTAATGATATCATCGAGCTTCACCTTACCCTCTACCACATATTGCAACAACTTGTCGATGTGCTTGTGCGCAGGTGCCTGGCCGCCACGAAGCGTAATACCTTTGTCAAAAAACTGGCCGATCGGGAAATTGTCATAGGTGGTAGGATAAACCCCCAGCACCGAAACAATGCCACCCCGGCGAACAGCGCTCATGGCGGCTTCAATTACTTTTGGTGAACCTTTCTCAAAGTTGATGACAGATTTTGCCTTGTCAAGCAAACTGCGATCGGGTTCAAAGCCTACTGCTTCCACACAAACATCCGCTCCCCTGCCCTCTGTAATGGCCCTGATCTTTTCAACAACTTCCTTGGGGCCATCTTCCCATAATATTGTCTCACAACCCGCTGAAGCAGCTGCCTTATCAAGACGATACTGTACGGTGTCAACTATAACTACCCTTGCTGCCCCGCGAAGCCAGGCGCTTTTCGCGGCCATGATACCTACCGGACCCGAACCAAAAATTGCGACAGACTCACCGCCCTTTACTTCACCCCAGTCAATGCCCGTATAGCCTGTTGGGAATATATCCGTAAGAAATAGTACCTGTTCATCGGTCAAACTGTCGGGTACGATTCGTGGCCCGAAGTCGGCATAGGGAACCCGCACAAACTGCGCCTGGCCACCATCGTAGCCACCATACAGATCTGTGTATCCAAACATTCCGCCGCCTTTTTCCGTCACTAATCCGCCTTCAGGGCCATAATGTTCGGGATTGCTGTTCTCGCAATGACCGGGTAATTCGTGATTACAAAAGAAACAGGTGCCGCAGGCGATCGGAAACGGTACCACTACCCTATCACCTCTTTTCAGGTTCGTTACCGCTTTGCCAGTTTCTTCTACAACGCCCATAAATTCATGCCCCAAAACCATTGGCCGCGGCTGGGGCAATCCGCCGGAATAAATGTGAAGGTCCGAACCGCAGATAGCGGTAGCGGTAACCTTTAAGATAATGTCGCCTGGGTCTTTGATTTTCGGATCGTCAACGGTGTCATATTTTACACTTCTCGGACCGTGAATTACTGCTGCTTTCATGCGTGATGATTTAAATAAAATGGATCTGCCGTCAAGGCGGATCCATTTTAATATATTAAAATTAGGCGGGAACTTTTCTGGCTTTTTCTCTCTGCCAAAAGCGATGTTGCTTAATCGCCTTGATAAATTTCGAAGACAGGTCTTCGGCATTATCACTGATCACGATGCCTTCTTTCAAAATCGTTTCCTCGCTGTTATCAGCAGGAAGTTTTTTATAAAAATACGTTGCCTCCAAAACCTGCCTGGCTGAGGTGTCGGCGGCGATTGCCTTACAGTGTTTAAATGCCTCGTTAAGAAAATGCACCGCATCAGGGTCTGCTTCCAGGGTGGCGACACTATTCATTCCACCCGGAACATATACCGCATCAAAAACCACGGAGGTACCTGTGAGAAAACTCTCATCAACCGGTATCTCCTCATTATTTTCTGAAAGAACATATCCCTGTCTTGGCGCAATGACCATTACAACCGCACCTTCTGCCAGTAAAGACTTTTTAACCGAAGTGAGAGACGCTCCATTAACCCCGTCGGCGGCAAGAATGGCTACCTGTCTTGTTGCAATAGTGTTCATCACCTGCCCCGCCATGCTTAAAGCTGCAGATTTTTCCAGCGATACTTCC
>JBDTEB010000340.1:0-5164 GCA_039922795.1 Chitinophagaceae bacterium | reverse complement strand
AACGAGTTGGCAGATGATGTGACCGATCATGATATGCGATTCCTGAATTCGGGGAGTGTCATTGCTTGGAACGTTGAAAAGCCAGTCACTAAGCTGAGCCAGTTGTCCACCGCCTTCTCCTGTTAACCCGATAGTGATTACCTTCTTCTCTCTTGCGGTTTCGAAAGCCTTTACAATATTGGCTGAATTGCCAGACGTGGACAGACCAAAAAGCACATCTCCCTCATGGGCAAGGCCATGTATCAGCCTGGCATAGATCATGTCGAAATGGTAGTCATTGGCGACTGCAGTAAGGTATGAAGTGTTGCAATGCAATGCCTCCGAGGGCAGGGCTTCCCGGTCGAGGTAAAACCGGCCACTCAATTCAGCAGAAAGATGCTGGGCATCTGCGGCACTTCCACCATTACCACAGAAATACACCCTTTTGTTTTTACGGAATGCGTCCACAATCACATCCACCACTTCAATGATCTTCCGGGACATCGATTCATCTGCCAACAACGCAGTTTTCACCGCTATTGAGGCCTGAATATTATGTTGTATGGTCTCCTTCATGATAAATTTAATTTTAGCTTGCGGCTATGTCTTCAAAATCTAAGCCGCATTACTGTCAGACCGTCCAGGTGGTAAGTCCATGTTTTACAAATTGATAAGGCTTGCAGTATCCGCCGAAACGGGTCAGCGCCTCCATCACTCTGTATTTGGAAATATCGGGACAATAAAAGATCATAAAACCACCCCCACCTGCTCCGGAGATCTTGCCACCCATGGCTCCGGCCGTTTTTGCGGCCTCGTAAATATCTTCCATCAATGGATTGGAGATGCCTTCAGCCATCAGCCTTTTTTGCTGGAAACCAAAATCCAGTATTTCGCCGATCTCGTGAAGACGACCCTTGAGCAAGGCTTCCTTCATCATCAGTGCCTGTTGCTTCAACTGGTGCATCGCGGTGATGGAACGCTGATCATTGTTGCTTACGTTCGAGCTTTGTTTTTCGATGATCTTTGCAGACTCCCGGTTGGTGGCTGTGAAGTACAACACCAGGTTGTTTTCCAGCTCAAAAAGATATTGTTGTTTTATCCTCAATGGATTTACTATCACTTTATCGTCTTCGTAAAATTCCATGTAATTGACTCCACCGAACGTCGCGGCATACTGATCCTGTCTGCCGCCCGCCATGTTCATGTCTATTCGTTCCACCTGGTAGGCAAGATGCGCAATATCATAATCGCCAAGAGGGAGCTTCAGATATTCAACAAAGGCACCAATGATGGCCACCACGAGGGTGGAGGAAGTGCCTAATCCCGAGCCTGCCGGTGCGTCCACATGGGTAGATAAATGAAAACCGGAAAAGGGCAGCTGATAATCTTTCTGTATGCGGTTGTAGACCCCTTTTAAGAGGTCCAGGGTGCCATTCAGTGGCAATTCAGTGTCCCACTCAAGGCTTTGGATTTCCTTTCTGTCAAGTGCTTCGAGAGTAATCAAGTTGTTATTGAGCGGCTGAATGTTCGCGCTGGCGTATAAGGATACTGTCGCGTTTAGTATCGCTCCCCCGTAGAGGTCGCAATACGGACTGACATCTGTTCCTCCTCCGGCCAGTCCTATTCTTAGTGGAGCTTTACTTCTGTAGATCATGATTTACGCCTGACACAGCCATAATCGTTTTGACAAGTTCAACCCAGGAATATTTAATTTTTTCGCTGCGAAGATGAGGAATAAACTGTGCTTCGCCTAATTCAAAAAATCGCAGTATGGCCGCTGCCAGTGAGGCTGGATCAGGTTCTGCCACCAGTCCCACCTTGCCATCCGGTACATAACTGGCAAGGGCTCCGACATTTGTCACGACCATCGGTTTTTCAAAATGGTAGGCGAGGGGAGTAACTCCGCTTTGCGTGGCATTACGATAGGGTTGTATCACCAGGTCGGCTGCGCAAAAATAGTTTCTTACTTCGGAGGCTGCCACATAATCCGCATGAAGGATAATATCATCCGTTAATCCGAGCCGTTCTATCTGGTCGAGGTACGGCTGTTTTTCCTCGTAGAATTCGCCTGCGATGAGTAGTTTCAGCGGTGTCTGCCTTGTCTCTTTTACTATTTTAAAGGCTTCGATCAACAAATCAAGTCCCTTGTATTTACGAATAAACCCAAAAAACAAAAGTAATGGAAGCTCCTGGGGCAGGTTTAATAACTCCCTCGCCTGTTTGCGCGGTATGGCTTCGCCAAAATTGTCGTACAGCGGATGCAGCGCCAGCACGGCTTCTTTTTTTGGTTCAAATTGTTTGAGATCGTTCATGACGTTTTCGCTCATCGTAACAAACGCATCGCAGGCCCCAAGGAAATACTTGGTCAAAAGAGAATCACCAATACGTTTTTCGTGAGGGATGATGTTATCGGTGATGGCTACAACCCTGGAATGATGATTGGTTTTAGCGATGCGAAGAATACTTCCCAGGGCCGCGCCCATAAAGGGCAGCCAGTAGCGTACCACGATCAGATCCGGTGCGCGTTTCTTCAGTTCTTTCCCTATCCTGAGCCAATTGGCGGGATTTACCGAATTTACCTTGGAAAGAATTTCAAGATCTTCCGGAGCCTCGTCTTCCGAATACTGCGTTTTCCCCGGGAATAAAAACGACGGGTATTGAAGAGAAAAATTATAGATAGTGGCCTGATACCCTGCCGTCATAAATTCACGGGTAAGCCTCTCGTTGAAAGTTGTAATGCCTCCGCCGCGGAATGGATAAGCAGGACCGAGGATGACAACTGACTGCATAATAACTGGTTAAAGAAATGAACGATTTACCTGCAAAATCACTCAAGGCCCGTTTTCTTTTCGATAAGGTAATAATTTCTTCCAGTTGAATTCCTGGAGATCAATTCACCTAAAAATCCCGCCATGAAAAGCTGGGTGCCAATGATCATTGCCGTTAGAGAAATATAAAATGGCGGCCGGTTGCTGAGACCAGTCGAGGGATCCATCAGCCTGCTGATGACGAGATATAAAATAATACCAAAGCCTATCAGGATAAAGACCGTTCCCCAGAGTCCGAAAAAATGCATCGGCCTTTTGCCATACCTGCCTACGAACATGATGGATGCCAGGTCCAGCGGACCGTTAATAAATCTCTCCCAGCCGAATTTACTTACACCATATTGACGGGCACGGTGTTCCACCACTTTTTCTCCGATCTTTTTAAAACCGGCCCACTTGGCGATCACGGGAATATAGCGATGCATTTCACCATAGACCTCGATGCTTTTCACTACCTTCTTTTTGTACGCTTTCAGTCCGCAATTAAAATCGTGCAGTTTAATGCCTGACATCCAGCGGGTGATGGAATTATAAAATTTTGAGGGAATATTTTTTGTGAAAGTGTTGTCATAGCGTTTCTTTTTCCAACCGCTGATGAGGTCAAAATTCCCTTCCAGCAACATCCGGCGGAGCTCGGGAATTTCATCAGGCGAGTCCTGCATGTCTCCATCCATCGTGATCACCACATCGCCCTGTGAGGCCTTGAAAGCCACGCTGAGCCCTGCAGATTTACCGAAATTGCGCTGGAATTTGATGCCTTTGATATTTGCATTCCGGGAACGAAGCAGTTCTATGACTTCCCAGGTTTCATCAGTGCTTCCATCGTCAACGTATATCAGTTCGTAAGAAAATTGATGGCTGATCATCACCCTTTCAATCCAGGCACTCAGTTCCGGCAGCGACTCGCTTTCGTTAAATACCGGGATGACGATTGACAGATCCATTAATTATTATTTCGACTTTTTAAGCACCGAGGCATAAAGGACGCCAAAAATACAATCAATTAGCATCCACATTCCCAAACCTTTGAGAATATTCGCGATGGTGTATTGTACGGTCATATTGTCGAATCCGGAAAGCTGCACATCGATTTTTTCTTTTTCCACGCCAGCTTTTGTAAGCATCAGCCGGGTGTTTTCTCTAAATTGTTCAAAGAACAAGGGATTGATCCTGTGCAGATAGACCATATTAAAAATAGCATAGCCGCATTCGGTGATCAGGATGGTTAACAACAGGCTCTGAAAAATTTCCCGGAAAGTGGCGATACCGCCGGTTTGCATTTTCCTCGCCCTCGCGGCGAAGAAGAAAAATACAAGAATAGCGAAGTAGGAAAAGGTAGCGAAAACGCCAAATGTTTCTGGATTTCTGGCAAACCTTGTGTACCTGAGGTAAAGAAGTATAGAATAAATGAGGGCACCTGCAATTCCGTAAATAATTCCGATGCTGTATTTCTTGTTCATAATCGTATCTGCAGCTATAAAATTTTAGTTCAGGCGCATTGATTTCTTTGTGATGATGCCTACCACTTTCCCGGTAAGTTCCTTTCCGATAAACGGCGAATTTTTTGAGATGGATTTTATCATGGACATTTCGAAACGGTATTTATTGCCGGGTTGGAAGAGCGTAAGATCTGCGGAGGCCCCTTCCCTTATGGAATTGGTGTCGAGGCCGAAAATTTTTGCAGGGTTGGCCTGTAATAATTCAACAGTATGCTCCGGTGATAAATCGGGAACGGCTTCTAGTATCGCCCCATACAAGCACTCCAGCGTGATCATCCCGTTTTTTGCATATTCGAATTCCAGAATTTTGCTGTCATATTCCTGGGGAAGATGGTGTGAAGCGATACAATCTATTTTGCCATCCCGTAGGGCCTGGCGCAAGGCGAGCATGTCTGTTCTGGTGCGAAGGGGCGGATTAACCTTGAGATAACTGTCGTAGGTTACCAGGTCTTCATCGCAGAAAAATAAATGATAGGGGGTAACCGAGCAGCTCACGTTGATACCTTCCTGTTTTGCTTTATACACAGCATCTACTGCTCTCGGTGAGCTTATACCGGTGATGTGTAACCGCGAACCGGTGTACCCGGCGAGGGCGATGTCCCGGCTCACCATCAATTCTTCAGCGATGACGGGTTTCCCGGGCAATCCCATTCTTGTGGAAACGATGCCTTCATTCATTAAACCATGAGCGGCCATGGTTTGATCGTCGGGTACCTGTATGATTACCCCGTTAAATCTTTTTACATACTGAAGGGCCTTTACCATCATTCCGGCGGACTGGATTGGTTTCAACCCGTCGCTGAACGCCTGGGCGCCACTTTCACGCAATTCATACATTTCTGCCAGTTCCTTGCCTTC